>JAITKC010000273.1 GCA_031278665.1 Bifidobacteriaceae bacterium
GCGGGGCGGCGGTCTGGGAGGTGCGGGCGGACGACATCGCCGGATGTCTGCGCACGGCCCGCGGCGGCTCGTCGAAACAGGCCCTGGTGCGGCTCGGCGACGGGCGGGTCCGGGCGCGCTGGATGACGCCCCTGGAGTACGCGCGGCTGATGGGCGCGGGGGGCTACGACCTGAGCGCGGCGCGGACCAACCAAGCGCTATTCGGCTTCGGCGACGCCGTGGCCGTGCCAGTTGTCGCCTGGCTGGCGGAGCATTACCTGATGCCGGCGCTTGGCCTTCGCCGGCCGTTGACCGGCCCTCAGGCCCAGCCCAGGGCGCGCGGCTAGGCGACGGCGGCCTCCGCCTGAGGCTGCTCCGCCAACAGTTCGGCTATGCGTTTGGCCCATCCGGCGATTGGCCGGGCGGCCTGGTCCAGGTCTGCGGCGTCGACACCTTCGCGCCTGCCCGGCCGGTGCGGCGAGCCCAGGGCGATAGACTGGCGTGGCCGCCCTGCGGCGATGGCGACCCGCAGCCGCAACCGCGTCGAGATGAGGTGCCAAGATGAATGCTCGTCAAGAAGGGTCCGACAGTTTTATCTCCGCTTCGGGATTGTTCGCCGGCATCGACCAGGACCAAGCCGAACGTCTGCTCGGCGTCATGGTCAGCCGGCGTCTGGAACGGGGCAAAGTGCTGTTCTGGGAAGGCGACGAAGGCGACCGCCTGTATCTGATTCAGTCGGGCATGATCAAACTGGGCCGGACTTCGCCCGACGGCCGCGAGAACCTGCTCGCGGTGCTCGGCAAGGGCGAGTTCATCGGCGAACTCACCTTGTTCGACCCCGGCCCCAGGACGGCCACCGCCACGGCGGTGACCGAGAGCGAATTGTTGGAGCTGAGCCACCAGGCGATCGGGGAGTGGCTCGACCAGAACCCGGCCGCCTCAAAGCACTTGCTCCAGGAGTTGGCCCACCGGCTGCGCCGCACCAACGAGGCGGTGACCGACCTGATCTTCGCGGACGTGCCCGGGCGCGTCGCCAAGGCGTTACTGGACCTGGCCGACCGCTTCGGGGAGAGCACTCCCGAAGGCGTTCATGTGACCCACGGCCTGACCCAGGAGGAGTTGGCGCGCCTGGTCGGCGCCTCGCGCGAAACGGTCAACAAAGCGCTGGCCGAGTTCATCGCCCGCAACTGGATCAGACTCGAGGGGCGCGGCGTCTACCTGCTCGACATCGAGCGCCTGACGCGCCGCGCCGCCTGACCGCCAACCAACCGGGCGTCCCGGTAGGGTGAGCCGGGTGAAATTGCGCCGCTTGGCCGGCGCCGGTCTGCTCGCCGGCGCCGCGACCCTTGGTTATGCCTTGTTCGAAGCCCGTTGGTACACATTGCGGCGAGTCGCCGCCCGGGTGCTGGACGAGGGGTGCGCGCCGATCAAACTGTTACATCTGTCGGACATGCATTTCACGGCCGGCCAACGGCGCAAGGTCGATTGGGTCCGGGCGTTGGCCGCGCTGGAGCCCGATCTGGTGGTTGTGACCGGCGACAACTTCGCCTTCGGCGACGCGATGGAGACCGCCTTGGAGGCGCTTGAGCCGCTGCTGGCGGCGCCGGGGGCGTTCGTCCTGGGGTCGAACGACTACTACTCCGCGACTGTCAAGAACCCGCTCGGGTATCTTTGCGCCACATTGGCGCGCCGCCCGCCGCGCCGACTCGCCCCGCCCGCCCGCCCAGCCGACTTGCCGACCGAGCAGTTCCGCCAGGTGCTCATCCGGGCCGGTTGGATGGACCTCGACAACTCCAGGGCGCGCCTCGAATTGGGGTCCCAGAAACTGGTCACCGATCTGGTTGGACTGGCCGATCCCCATGTCGGATGGGACAAAATGCCGCCGCCGTCCTCACACCGCTCGGCCCGGCTGGTGCTCGGCCTGGTGCACGCCCCCTATCTGCGCGCCATCGACCAATTGGCCGCCGACCAGGCCCGGCTGATCCTGGCCGGCCACACCCATGGCGGCCAGGTCGCCCTGCCATTTCACGGGGCGCTGGTCACCAACTCCGATCTGCCGCCCCGCCAGGCGGCCGGGCTGCGCCGCTGGCGGGACTCCGGCGCCTATCTCCACGTCTCGGCCGGCCTGGGCACCTCTCCATTCGCCCCGATTCGCCTCGCCCGCCGCCCCGAGGCCACCCTAATCACCCTCCATCCCTAACGCCCCGGAACCAGGGGCCGGGCCCCGCCTTCCGCCCGGCGCCGTCATCCGCCGTTTGGGCGGCGCGACCTCCTAGAATGGGGGAGTTCGCGCATTGGAGGACACGCCCATGACCCACCCCGACTGGGCCTACCACGAACGTTGGCTGGCATCGCAAACCACTGACTTGCTTGACTTCGGCCGGGCCTCGGCCGAGGCGCCCAACGGCTTCGCCTGGCTCGACGCGGCTGGGCGGCCGGAACTGGACCGGCCGCTCGACCTTTGGGTCACCGCCCGGATGACGCACGTCTACTCGCTCGGCGCGCTGATCGGACACCCCGGCGCCGAAGCCCTGGCCGATCACGGCCTGGCCGCCCTGACCGGCCCATTCGCCGACCCGGAGGGCGGCGGCTGGCACACTCAGCTGGCGCCTGACGGCACCGCGACCGATTCCGGCAAAGAGGCCTACGCCCACTCCTTTGTGGTGCTCGCGGGATCTTCGGCCGTGACCGCCGGCCGGCCGGGGGCCGAGCAGTTGTTGACCCGCGCCCTGGCCAATCAGAACAGCCGCTTCTTGCGGGCCGGCGACGGCATGGTCATAGACCGCTTCAACCGCGACTTCACCCGCGCCGACCCTTACCGCGGCGCCAACGCCAACATGCACACCGTCGAGGCCTATCTGGCCGCCGCCGACGCGACCGGGGAGACCACCTGGCGGCGGCGCGCCCTCGGCATCATCGAGCGCATGGTCAAGGCCGCCCGCGAACACTCTTGGCGCCTGCCCGAACACTTCACCGCCGACTGGCGGCCAATTCTCGGATACAACGCCGACCACCCCAAGGATCGGTTCCGCCCCTACGGCGCGACGCCCGGTCACGGCTTCGAGTGGTCCCGGCTGATCTGGCAGACCCGGGCCGCCCTCGGCGCCGCCGCCCCGGACTGGATGGAACCGGCCGCCGAGGAGTTGTTCCGCCGCGCCCGGGGCGACGGCTGGCGCGACACCCCGACCCCGGGATTCGTCTACACCGTCGATTGGGACGGCCGCACGGTCATCGAGGCCCGTCTGTATTGGGTCCTGGCCGAGGCTGTGTCCGCCGCCATCACCGGGTACCGCGTCACCGGCGACCCGTTCTACCGCGAGCTTTACGACCGCTGGTGGACGGTGATCGAAGAGCGCTTCATCGACCGCGAACTCGGTTCCTGGCACCACGAGTTGACCGCCTCCGGCGCGGTCGGCGAAACGCTCTGGGACGGCAAGCCGGACATCTATCACACCGTCCAGGCGACTTTGATCCCGCGCCTGCCGGTCGGTCCGACACTCGCCCGCGCGCTCGAAGCGGGCCTGCTAGACCGCGCCTGACCCGGCCCAGGCCATCGGCGCCGGAGGCCACAGCGGTCGCCAAGTGGGCGGCATCGGCGGCGGGTCCATCAGGTCGGCGACTCGCCAACGGCGCGGCGCAAGTCGGGTTCTAGATAAATGGTCTGGTCGAATGGCACCGCCGCGCGGGAGCGGGCCTCGGCGGCGTCGATGGCCGCCGCCAGCTCCGCCAGGCCGAGGCCCGGATCGGCCTCCACCTTGGCGGCGACCAACAGCTCCTCCGGCCCCAGGTGCATCACTTTGAGGTGAATCAGGCCGGTTATGCCCTCGCCGATCAGAGCCGCCTTGATCGCCTCAAGGTGTTCCGGCGCCGCCGACTCGCCGAGCAGAAGCGATTTCATCTCGACCGCCAGGACCGCCGCGACCGCCACCAGGAGCAGTCCGATGGCGGCCGATCCGGCGGCGTCCCAACGGCCGTCTCCGGTCGCCAGGGTCATTCCGATGCCAAGTCCGGCCAGAATCAACCCGAGCAGGGCGGCGGTGTCCTCCAACAGCACCACCGGCAGCTCCGGCGACTTGGAGTTGCGGATGAACCAGAACCAGCCGCGCCCGCCTTTGGCCGGCCTGGCCTCCCTGATCGCCGTGCGCAGCGAAAACGACTCCATCACGATCGCGGCCGCCACCACGGCCACCGGCACCCAATGCCACGATTTGATCGCCTCGGGGTGGGCGAGCTTCTCGTAGGCCTCGTAAAGCGCGAACAACCCGCCCAACGAGAACAGCACCAGCGCCACGATGAATGACCAGAAGTATCGGCCTCGGCCGTAGCCGAAGGGATGTTTGGCGTCGGGGCGGCGGCGGGCCTCTTTGCCGCCCCAGAGCAGCAGCACCTGGTTGCCGGAGTCGGCCACCGAGTGGACGGCCTCGGCCAGCATCGAACTCGAGCCGGTCAGGGCGAAGGCGACGAATTTGGTAACCGCGATTCCCAGGTTGGCGCTGAGGGCGGCGAGTATGGCTTTCGTTCCGGCGTGTGCGCTCACTTGGGGGCCTTTCGAGTTGACGATGACGCCGCGCGGGCGCGGATTGTGCCCGGCAGGCGCCAATTCGGCCTCCCGCCAAGCGGAACCGCTCCATTATGCGCCATGCGCCGCCGACTCGGCACGCGGCCAACCCGGCGAGGGCCTGAATCGGCCCCGCCTCGGAACTCCAGGCCAGGCGCCGTGTTCCGGCGCGGCGGGCGGCGCGTTGCGGTTAGCGGGACGCGGGTGCTAAAGTCTGACAGCGCAGACAGGCCGACTGGGCGGCGCCGCCCAGAGGCGGAGGCGGCGCTGAAGGCCGACGGCGTCATCGGCCACCTGGGCGTTGTCGGCGGATCGTGTCGGCCTTGGCGGGCAACGCCCTGAATCGGAAGAAGGACAGCTTGCATCAGCCAGAGCGGCCGGCCGTCATGTTCGGCGCGGCCTATTACCCGGAGTACCTCGACCAGGATCGGCTCGACAAGGACCTCGATCTGATGGCCGAGGCCAGTTTCAGCGTCATCCGGATGGGCGAATCCACTTGGTCGACCTGGGAGCCGGAAGACGGCCAGTTCAACCTCGATTGGCTCGAGCCGGCGCTCGACGGCGCGCTCAAGCGCGGCATCCAGGTGATTGTGGGCACCCCGACTTACGCCGTGCCGATGTGGCTGGCCAGGCGCTATCCGGAGATCGCGGGCCAGTTCGAGCCGGGGCGGGCGATGCGTTGGGGACGGCGCCAAGAGGTCGACTTCTCCCACGCCGCCTTCCGGTACCACGCCGAAAGGATCATCCGCGCGGTCGTCGGACGCTACGCCGACCACCCGGCCGTCATCGGCTACCAGGTCGACAACGAGCCCGGCCTGCACCTGTTCGCGAACCGGGGGATCTTCGAGGCTTTCCGGGACCGGCTGCGGCGGCAATTCGGCACAGTCGACCGGATCAACCGGGAGTGGGGCCTGGCCTATTGGTCGCACCGGCTGGCGAGCTGGGACGATCTGTGGCGCCCCGAGGGCAACGGCCAGCCGCAGTACGACATCGCCTGGCGCGAGTTCCAGGCCCGGTTGACCGAGGAGTTCATCGGCTGGCAGGTCGGCATAGTCCGGGGGCTGGCCCGGCCCGACCAGTTCGTCACCACCTGTCTGGCGCTAGACCGTCCGGCGATCCATGAGGCGTCCTTGAGCAGGACCGTGGACGTGACCGCCGGAAATCCCTATTGCGCCACCCAAGACGGTCTCAGTTGGCCGCCGCGCCACCAGGACGGACGTTGCTGGGACGGCCAAGACGCGGCCCATCTGTTCTGGTTGGCGGACAGGCTGTTCGCCGCCCGCGGCGAGCGCTTCTTGGTGACCGAGACCAACGCCGGCTCGATCGGCGCCTCGGCCGACAACCGGCCGCCCTGGCCGGGCCAGTTGCGCCAGATCGGCTGGGCGTTGGCGGCCAAGGGCGCGGCGATGATCGAGTACTGGCAGTGGCACACCCTGCGGGTTGGGACCGAGACTTTCTGGGGCGGGGTGCTCCCCCATGACCAAAATCCCGGCCGCGTCTACCAGGAGGTGGCGCGCCTGGGCGGCGAACTCGGGATCGTCAATCGGGCCGTCGGGCGGCTGGCGCCGGTGGCCAAAATCGGGCTGTTGGTCTGCGTGGCGGCGAAATGGGGCGTGGCCTTCCAGCCGCCCTTCGCCCCGCCCGGCTGCGCCGAGGTCTATCCGGTCCACGAGGGAGCTTACGAGGCGCTGATCGCGCCGTGGTATCAAGGCGCCTTGGCGGCCGGCGTGGCGCTGCGGCTGGTCCACGACATCGACCTGGTCGAAGACGGAAAACCGCTGGTCACCCCGGCGGAATTGGTTCAACGATGGCCGGTGTTGGTGGCGCCGGCCCTATACGTCGCCGACGACCGGCTGCTCAGTTTGTTGGCGGACTATGCGGCGGCCGGGGGCCATTTGGCGGTGGGGCCCAGAACCGGTTACGCGGACACGATGGCGCGGCCCCGCCGCTCGCCCCAACCGGGCGGTCTGGCCGCCCCCGCCGGCGTCACCTACCAGGAGTTTTCCAATGTCGAGGTGGCGGCGGTGAGGGACACCGGACAAGGTCTCGAATTGCCGCCCGATGCCGCCGGCTTGGCTTGGGTGGAGTATCTGCGGTCCGAAGGGGCGACGGTTTTGGCCCAATACGATGATCGCAGCCTTCGCCAATGGGTCGCCGTCGCCTCGCGCGAGCACGGCGCCGGTCGCGTCACGACTGTGGGAACATCGCCGAACTTGGCTTTGGCCCGGTCTTTATTCGAGTGGTTGGACCCGTCGCCGGGTTTGTGGCCGGATCGGCCGGATAGCGTGGTGATCCACCAAGCCGAAAGCGAAGCCGGTCGGCTGGTGACTTTCGCGCACAACTTCTCCGCCGCCGATGCCGTGTTGCGGGTCCCGCCGGCCGCCACCGATCTCCTGACCGGCCAGCCGACCGGCGAATACCTGCGGCTTGGGCCGTGGGACGTGCGCCTGCTGGTGTGACCGCCGGCCGACCGGGCCGGCGCTAAAATCCGTCTGCAAGCGACTTCGGCGGCCGGGCTGATCTTCTCGGTTGGCTCGGGCTCGCCGCCGGGCGGACCGAGTTCGGCGGAACGGGGCCGGGCGGGTTGAATTCGCGCTAAATCCAGTGAAGGGATGACCGCATGCCGGGAACGAATTCGACGCCGCCGCGCGGCGCCGACGTGGCGCTGGCGGCGGGTGTGAGCCAAAAAACGGTGTCGCGGGTTTTCCGGGGCGAGTCGTACGTCTCGGACGCGGTTCGCGCCCGGGTCATGGCCGCCGCCGAGGAACTTGGCTATCGCATCAATTCGGCCGCCCGCGCGCTCGCGTCGGGGCGCACGCACACAGTCGGCACGGTGGCGCTGGAGAGCGACTTGTTTGGGCCCACCTCACTGCTGGTCGGAATCGAGCGGGCCGCCCGAAACGCCGGCTTCGCCTTGCAAATCGCCATCACAAGCGACGGGGAGGAAGGCGGCATCCGCCGGGCCGTGGACGCGCTGCTTGAGCGCGGAGTCGACGGGATCATTGTGGCCGAGGCGATCGACGAGGACAGCGGCGTCATCGCGGTCGACGTGCCGGTGCTCGTCTTCGGCGGCACCGCCCGATTCGAGTCCCCGCTCCTAGTCGGAGTCGACATCGGCAGCCGGTCGGTGGTGGCCCACGCGGTGACCCGCCTTCTCGACCTCGGCCATCCCACCGTCCACCACCTCGCCGGGCCGGCGAACTGGGTCTCATCCAAAGAGCGGCTGGCCGGATGGCGCGACGCCGTCGAGTCGCGCGGGGCGGCGGCGCCGGAGGTGTTCCTCGGCGACTGGAGCGCCGCCTCCGGCTTTATTTGCGGCCGGGAAGTCGCCGCCCGCGACGACGTGTCGGCCGTGTTCGCCGCCAACGACGAAATGGCGATCGGCCTGATCCACGCGCTGCGGGAATCCGGCCGGAGCGTCCCGGGCGACGTCAGCGTGATGGGATTCGACGACATCCCGCTCGCGGCGCACGTCGATCCGCCCCTGACCACGATCCGCCAAGATCTGGGCCTGTTCGCCATCGAGGCCGTCGCCGAGTTCATTGTCGTGATCGAAGGCGGCCAGCCCCGCCCGAACCCGGTCGCCCGCATGCCCGTCGAGCTAATCGAACGGTCCTCGACCGGGCCCCCAAACTCCAAGCGCCAAGCCGGCCTCAAACAGTAGGTCGCCAGGCCCAGCCCCAACGCCCAGTTCCGGCCGTGTCGGCGCCGCGAAACATGCCGCCGCCGCGTCCGGCCGGCGGCTTTGGCTTCACGGCCTGGGGTCTTGGGCGGGGCGGGTTGGGCTCGCCGATCCGTGCGCCGCCGGCAGCGGGCCGAAGCCGCCCGCGGGAGAAAGCGGATCTGGGTCCCCGGCCGCGCCGGCCGCGCGCTTGCGGCGGATCGCCGCGACCCGCCCGGCCGCGGCGGCGGCCAGGAGAACGCCGCCGGCCAGCGCCAGGGCCGCCCAGGCAGGCAGTCCGCCCGGACCGCCGGACGATGCCGCCGGCTCGCCGCCGCCGGGTCCGGTGGCGCTGGCGACCGCTTCGACTTCGAGGCGCTGATCCCATTGCGGGGTGAACGTCACGGTGTTGGCGTCGATCAGGCCGTTGGCGGATTTGACCGGGCCG
>JAITKC010000274.1 GCA_031278665.1 Bifidobacteriaceae bacterium
CTGGCCGGAACGGCCGGAGCGGCCGGAGCGGCCGGAGCGGGCGGAGCGGGCGGAACGGGCGGAGCGGGCGGAGCGGGAGGGGTGGCCAGGGCGGGCGGAGCGGGCGGTCCGGCGGCGACTTGGACGGCCAGGGACTTCGAGCCGGCGACCAGCCGGCCGCGTCCGGGCGGGTCGGCGCCGGCGGCGCCAACCAATTCCAATCCGGGGCCGGCCGCCGCCCCCGGTCCGAAGGCGGCCGCGCCGCCGCGCTGGGCCGGCCCAAGGAGCAGCCCAAGCGGGGCGGCCTGGAACCCATGCGTGGGCGGGCGCAGGGCCGCCGCCGTGGCGGTGGCGCAGGCCGCGATCAGAGTGCCGCGGGGCGGCGGCGCCGGCGGCGGCGGACCGGCGACCGATTCGATGTCGTCGACCAGAGCGATCCGGCCGGCCGCCAGCGCGTCGGCGATGGCGTCCCAGCGGCGCGGCGCCCCGGCGCCGAAGACCTGGGTGGCGTGGCCGGACGCGGCCAGGCGTCGTCCGATGCCGGCCAGCGCGGTCGAGCGGCCCGAGCCGGGCGGGCCGATGACGGCGATCGGTTGGCCCGGGCGGACCGGCAGGCCGAGCGGCGCCCCGCAAGGCCCGCCGAGACCGACCCAGACGGTGTCGGAGCCGCCGGGCGGCAGGTCAGCGTCATCGACCCGGGCGGGCAGCGCCACGACTTTGTCGGGTGGCTCCAGCGGCGCTGGCCGCCCTGGCCGGGCCGCCAGCCGGGCGAGTTCGGTTGGGGTCGGCGTCAAACAGATCTGGACCGCCAACGGCGCCTCGCCGCCCAGGTGGCAAGCCCGGCCGGGCAGGCGCTTGGGGCCGACGAACTGCCTCGGCAATCCCAAGGCCAGGGCATCGGTCGGCTCCGCCACCGGCAGCACCAGCCGATGCGGGCACAGGCTCAGCCAACGCGCCGGTTTGGCGGGGGCGGTCAACACCAGGACCGCGCCGGGCGCCAGGGCGCCCTGAGTCAAAGCGTCGATTAGGCTCCGCCCAATCGAAGGCGCGGCCAGGCCCTCCAATTCGGCGGCGGCGTCCGCCACCAGGGCGACCCGGCCGCGCCCCAGCAGTCCGAGCAGTTCGCCCAGGCGGGCTGGCGAATCGGCCGGAATCAGACTGCCGAAACTGGGCAGGACCGCCAAATCGGCGAACGCCTCAGGGCGGTTGGTGTAGACGTGGGTCACCCAACCGGTGGCCGCCAGGCCGGCGGCGGCGACAGTGGCCGCCGTGGTCCGCCCGGAACGCGGCGGCCCCAGAATCGCCAGGTGGCCGGCGGCGGGATCCCAGGTCAGGGGGCTTTGCGATTGGGCTTCGGGCTGGTCGGCCCAACCGATGACCACGCCGTCGGCTTGTCCCGGCCAGCCGGATTCGCCAGCCGCTAAGCGTTCGGGCAGGGGCGGGCGCCAAGGGGCCGGCGGCGGCGCGGCGCCGACGGCCGTCGCGGCCTGGGCGACGGCCGCCACCAAAGCGCCCGGATCGGCCGCCGGCGCCGGCGGCGGCAGCCAACGCCCAGGCCAGTGGACCTCCACCGGGCGGCGGCGCGGCGGCGGCGGCAGCATCCGGACGCGCAACCGGACTGGCGGGCGCCCGGCGCTGGCCAGGATGCAGCCGCCGGGTCGGTCCGGGTCGAGCCGGGCGGCTTCGGGCGAGCCGATGACGTCGAGCGAGTCCGCCTCGGTGGCCACCCGGAAACAGATCCGCAGCGCCAGATTGGCGCGCAGCTGGGCGCTCACGGCGCCGGCCGGGCGCTGGGTCGCCAACACCAGGCCCATGCCAAGCGACCGACCTTGGGCGGCCAAACGCTCCAGCCGCCCGGCCGCTTGCGGCAAGGCGTCGAGCAGCGTCCGGAACTCGTCGACCACCACCATTAGCCGGGCCGGTCTGGACCGGGCCGGCAACTCGCCCCAAGAGGCCACGCCGTGGCGTTCCAGCAGCCGTTCGCGGCCGGCCAATTCGGCCTCCAACGAGGTCAGAACCCGGCTGGTGCCGGCGGCGTCGAGGTCGGTGGCGACCCCGACCACTTGCGGCAGGCGCTCCAAGTCGCGGAAGGTGGCGCCGCCCTTATGGTCGATTCCGACAATGATCAACCGGTCCGGGGGAGTGGTGACGCATTCGGCCAGCATCAAAGCGCGCAGGAACTCCGACTTGCCGGAGCCGGAGGTGCCGGCGACCAGTCCGTGCGGCCCGTCGCGGGCCAAGTCGATGGCCACGGCGGCGCCGTCTTCGCCCAATCCGATGGCCGGCAGTCGACCGGCGCCGCGCCAATGCGCGGCGATTTCCCGGGCGGTCAGCGGAACTGGCCGTCCCGCCGGCGGCGGTGTCGCCCCCGCCCAAAGGCGGACCAGCCGCTCGGCCGCGGCGGCGCCCAATCCGACCGCCCGAAACGGCTCGCGACCTGGCGCGCGGGCCGCCAACAGGCCCAAGCCGGCGTCTTTGACCATCCAGCGCTCGGCCCCGGTCCGCGCCCGGACCGGGGCGGCCGGATTGGGCCAGGCGGGGCTGGGCGTCAGCCGAAAGCCGCCTTCGACCGGCGCGACCGTCAAACTCGCCCGCCCGCCCACGCCCGGGTCGGCGAAGCGCGCCCAAGCCCAGGACGGATCGGGCGGGACCGCCAACGCCGCCAGGCGCCCCAAAGGGTCGACGGCCTGGGCTATCAACCGGCGGGCCAGGGCGGCGGCCGCCGCCGGGGCGCCGACTAAGACGCCCGGGCCGGCGGCCAGGGCCGGCCCGGCGCCGCCGGCGGCGCCCG
>JAITKC010000279.1 GCA_031278665.1 Bifidobacteriaceae bacterium
GGGGGGGGGGGGGGGGGGGGGGGGGGGTGTCAAAACCCCCCCCGCGGCCCCCCACCCCCCCGGGGGGGGGGTTTTTCCCCCCACGCCCGCCTCCGGCCCTAAGCCGCGCCTCGGCGCTCGCAGACGGTGTTGGCGTGCCAGGTCGCTATTAGCGCTGCGGTCGCGTGCGGTCTCCGCGTCGGGAAAAGGTGATCGCCCTTGGTCCGGATTAGCTCGGCGCCGAGTCGGTCGGCCAGTTCCGGCAAGTAGGGCTCCAAGTCGTCGCCCACCACCAGCAAAATGGGCGGGAACGCCTGGGCGTCATCCCCCGGGTCGACCGGGTCCGCCGGCCCGCGCCCCGCCGGCCGCGAGCGCTCGCGGTCCGCCAGCCAGTCGCGGACCCGCCGCTCCTGGTCGAAGCGCTCGAAGACTTGGCGCCAGACCGCGACCAGCGCCGCCCGGTTTCCCCAGATTCGGTCGACGTCGGCGCGCGACAGATGGTCCGGCGCTTTGGTGAAGAGCCGCCAAAAGGCGCGCCGACCGGCCCGCCCGATCCGCCGGGCGAGCCACGGCCACGATCCGGCCGCCACCAGCGCGGCGCTGACCGCCCGGTGGGCGGGCGAATCGGCCCGCAACCGCGAAGGCTTCTCGTCGATGTCGACCGGCTCCAGTAACACCACGCATTCGACCTCCGCAGGGTAAGCGGCCAACCATTCGAGGGCGGCCGCGCCGCCCGCCGAATGCCCCACCAGCCGCACCTTGGACCAGGCGGCGCGCTCCCGAAACCAGCCGCGCACCACCGGCGCCGGGGCGGTGACGGCGGCATCGTAGGCGTCGAGGACCAGTGTCTCGCCGGGCAGCGCGGCCGCCAAGGCGGCGAAGTCCTCGGTCGGCATGGTCATGCCGGGCAAGACCACCCAAAGCGGGCCGCCCGCCACCGGTCAATCCCCGCGCGACTGGGCGCGCAGGTCGCGCGCCGCCAAATCGGCCACCGACCAGCCGATCGCGCCCTCCGTCTCAAGGGTGGAGACAACCGACTCGAACCCGTTGATCTGGTAGACGCCGGGCGCCAGGCGGAAAGGCAGAAGCTTCGGGGCCGGCTCGAGCACCGGATAGGCCTGCCAAAGATGCCGACGCACCTCCTTGACCTCGGCAAAGACCCTTGCCAGCAACTCGTCGGGCAGCGGCTCGGCGGAGAAGAACTACCAGATCGGAACCCCCAGCGCCCGCGAATGGCCGGTCTGGCCGAAGGCCTTGAACTCCGCCGCCGGGCTGTCGGTCGTCAGCACATCGCCGGGCACGGCCCCCGCGCCGAAGAAGGACGGCCTGACCGCGCCGGCCACGACAGTCGTGTGCACATCCTGGAAGCGCCTCCCGACATCGGTCTTGACGGGGCCGTCCGGGCCGGTCACCGCGATACCCGCCAGTTCCAGCGGGGCGGCGACGATCACCGCGTCGAAGGCTTTGGACTCGCCGTCCGGCGTCGACACAGTCGGTTTTCCGTCCCGCCGCCCGATGCCGTCCACCCGGCTTCCGAGGCGCACCTCCGCCCCAGCTTTGGCCAGTGCCTTGGCCAATAAAGTCGAGTTGCCCTGCGGCGCGGCGACCAGTTTGCCGCCGGCCAGGCCGGCGCCGGCCAGGCCGACCAGGCCCGCCAGGGCGATGACGGCGGCGGTCTGGTTGTACATGTCGCGCAGGACGCCGGTCGCGAACTGGTCGATCAACTGGCCCTTGACGCCGTGTTGGCCGGCCAATTCGGCCAACGAGGTCTTGACATAGGGCTCCAGGCCGGCCGCCGCGATCAAGTCGTCTGGCCGTTCGAAGACGCGGCCGGCGTCCTGGAGGGCGTAGACGCTGTTCCAGGCGGACTTGGCGGCGACCGCCAGTTTTCTGAGTTTCAACAGGTTCAGCGGGCCGTAGCGGCGGATCAAAGCCAGGGGCAGGCGCACACCGTCCATTGGCGCCTTGAACACGGCGGCCCGCCCGTCCCAAAGCAGTAGCGAGCCGTCGCCGGCCGGGACGCTGACACGGCGTTCGGCCAACTCGACCGCGACGTCGCGGGCCAGTTCGACGAGGCGCCGGTTGTCCGTGTGGATCAAGGTGCCGCCCAATTCGCCCAGTTCGCCGGCGAACTGGATGTGACGGGCGCGTCCGCCCACCTGCGGTTCGCGTTCGAATACCGCGATTCGCGCCTCGCCACCGAGCACCTGTCGCAGCCGCCAGGCGGCCAAGGCGCCAGCCGAGCCAGAACCGATTATCGCTATTTCAGCCATGGTCTTCTCCATTGTCAGTTTCGGTCTTGAGGTTAGACGTTTTCGCCCCTCGCCGCGCTATGGCCGGCTCGGTCCCGGCGCGGGCCGGGTCGCGGGCGCCCAGCAGCAGCGTCCCGCCCAACAGCGATGACCCGATCGCGATGGCGAACACCGTCAGGTATCCGGGCAGCGCCGCGGCGGTCGCCGATTGCCGCCCGACTGTGGCCAGGACCACGGCGAACACCGCCGAGCCGAGGGCGGTGCCGACCATCCGGCCGAGGCTTATCAAGCCGACCAGAGTGGCCGTCTTGCCGCGCGGGGCGGCGTTGGCGGCGGCGGCCGGCAGCCAGGCGATCAAGATTCCGGCGCCCACGCCGCCGATGGCGACCGCCAAGTAGGCGTGCCAAAGCTGGGTGTGCAAGAACAGGAAGACGACGAACTCGCCGGCGTGGACGAACGGCGCCACCCGGATCAGCCGCAGTTTGTCGAGCCGCGAGCCGAACGCCGTCAAGAAGCCGGCGGTCAGCGAGATGGCGATGATCATCACGGCCATGACTATCGAGACGTCGCCCGAATCGGCCGCCAATCCGTAACCGTGTTTGGCGGGGTCGGTGCTGGCGAAGGTGACCAACGGGATCTGGGTGGCGGTGTAGCCGATCCCCAGGAGCAGCGACGCCGCCTGATAGGGCCAGACTTCGGCGCGGCGAAGCAGTCGCGGATCGATAGTCGGCTCGGCGGCGGCGAGTTGGTGACGCACAAACGGATAGATCAGCGCCAGCCCCAGCGCGATCACGATCCAACCGAGCGGACGCCCGACCCCCTGGATTTTGACCAGGCTCAAACCGCCGACCACCAAGACCAATATGCCGATCAGCGACGCCAAGCCGGCCCGGTCGCCGCGGCGGCGGGCCGGCCGGCGCGACTCCGGCACCAGCAGCGCGACCAGCGGAATCAGTATTGTCACACCGGTCGCCGGGACCAGCAGGGTCAAGCGGAGCACGCGGGCGAAGACCGCGTTGGCGGCTGGGTCCTGGCCGGAGTCGACTGCGGTCTGCAGCGCGTCCCAGCCGCCGGCGCCGGTGAAGAACTGGCCGCCGAAGATCGCCGCGCCGACCGAGCCGAACATGAACGCGACGATTAAGGCCGCCGATGCCGACGAGATCCGTTCGGCCGAATCGGTCGTCTCCCCGAGCGCCGACCGCAGCAGCGCGAGTTCCAGCGCCAGCCAGACCGCGCTCACCGACATCAGCGAGAAGGCGCAGATGACGGGCACGAACCCGCCTCCGGCCACGACCCACCAGGCGGCGGCGGCGGTGATGACGATCGAGGCGAGGAGCGCCTTCTTGTGGCCGAACCGGTCGCCCAGTTTGGTCAGCACCGGGATCGCCACGGCCGCGAACAGCGTCTGCGCCGCCTCGACCCAGTTCCAGTCCGAGTCATGTAGACCGACCGACCGCGCCAGCGGCACGATCAGCGGCGTGTAGTAGGCGCCCAGGACGCCGGACACGAACTCGACGCCGATCACGCCGACCAGAATTCGCGACGCGCCTGACGAAAGGATCTTTTTCATTGCTGGGGCTTCCGCTGTCGCTTGCGGTCTCAATGGGTTTGCAGGGACCATATCACCGCGGCAGCCGGCTTGGCCCGGGCGACTCGCCAAAGGTTAAGGCGGACCGGCCGGCGGCGCCGCCGCAGGCGGAATCGCGACCGTTCTGGCACGCGCGCTGGACAAAAGGCGCAATGTTAGGACATACTGACGTGGGCGACAGACGTGATCGCGCCTCGGACGCGGCGCCGAACCGGCGGCGACCGCTGGGATTAGGCTCCGGGCAGTCGGGCCGGCCGGCCCCGCGAGCGGCCCGCCGGCGCCGGTTGACCCGGTCCCGATCGCGGCGGACGGCAAGGACGACGAGGAGACAGCATGGCCACCTGGCACAAACCCAAGGGCAGCACCGCCCAGGGCCCGTGGGCCGCCGTCGTCGACTCGCGGACCGAGGGCTGGGAACACACCGGCCTGCGGGTGGCCGAACTCAGCCGCGGCCAAACCGCAACCCTGCCGGCCGGACCGGTCGAGCGCGTCATCGTGCCCCTGGCCGGGACGTTCACCGTGCGGCCGGACGGCCTGGAGGCGATCGACCTGGCGGGACGCGAATCCGTTTGGTCCGGGCCGACCGACGTGGCCTATGTCGGGCCGAACCGCGGGGCGACCCTTGAGGGCGCCGGGCGGGTGGCGGTCTGTGAGGCCGCCGCCAGCCAGACGCGGCCGCCGGCGCGCCGTCCAGCCGCCGGCACGCCCCGCGAACTGCGCGGCGCCGGGGCCTGCTCGCGCGAAGTGCGCAACTTCGCCACGCCCGGCGTGCTCGACGCCGAATCGATCATCGCCTGCGAGGTTCTGACCCCGGCGGGCAACTGGTCGAGCTATCCGCCGCACAAACATGACCGGGAACTGACCGGCGTCGAGGCCGAACTCGAGGAGATCTACTACTTCGAGTTCCGCCCGACAATTCCCGGCCTGGGCGACCCGCTGGGCTATCAACGGGTCAGCGGATCGCCGGGGCGCGAAATCGACGTCCTGGCCGAAGTCCGCCACGGCGACGTGGTGCTGGTGCCGTTCGGCTGGCACGGCCCGTCGATGGCCGCGCCAGGCTATGACATGTATTACCTCAACGTCATGGCCGGGCCGGGTCGCGAACGCGCCTGGCGAATCAGCGACCATCCCGACCAGGCCTGGATTCGCCAGACCTGGGAGGGGCAGGCGGTCGACCCGCGACTGCCGCTGCGCGGCTGACGGCGGAGGCGACTGTGGAACCAAGACCGAGCGCCGCGGCCACTTTGGCCGACGTCATCGTGCTCCCGGTCGCCCCACCGGCGCGCCGCTCGAATAGCCAGCCGGCCCCGCCGGCGCCCCCGCCGCGCCGGCCCCCGCCGCGTCGCGTCCCAGACGCGACCAACCGCGTCCGCGTTCGCCGACGCGCCCAGCCCTCACCCGATAACCGCAGGTTACCGCCGAGCCCTAAGGAGAACTATGAACCTGCCCCTAGTACCCAATGTCATAACCGGTGAACAAATCGGCGAGGGCGGCCCGCAGCCGCTGATCGTGCGGAACCCGGCCACCGGCGAGCCCCTGGCGGAGGTCGCGCAGGCTGACGCCGCCGCCATCGAACGCGCCGTCCAGGCGTCCGACCAGGCCTTCCGCTCCTGGTCTGAGTTGCCCCTGGGGCGCCGCGCCGCCGTCTTGTTCAAACTGCGCGAACTGCTGGTCGCGGCGACCGACGAACTCGCCGCGATCATCAGCCGCGAACAGGGCAAGGTCCTGTCCGACGCCCGCGGCGAAGTCGCCCGCGGCCTGGAGGTGGTCGACTTCGCCTGCGGCATCCCGCAACTGCTCAAAGGCGAATACTCGGCCCAGGTGGCCGGCGGCGTCGACGTGGTGTCCTGGCGCGAGCCGCTGGGCGTGACCGTCGGCATCACCCCCTTCAACTTCCCGGTCATGGTGCCGCTGTGGATGGCGCCCATGGCGATCGCCACGGGCAACTCTTTTATCCTCAAGCCGTCGCCGCAGGACCCGTCAGCGGCGGTCGCGCTGGCCAAGTTGTGGCGGTCGGCCGGATTGCCGGACGGCGTGTTCCAGGTCCTCCAGGGCGGCGCCGATGTCGTCAACGGCCTCATCGAGCACCACCTGGTCAAAGCCGTGTCCTTTGTCGGCTCGACTCCGGTGGCGCGCTATATCCACCGCGCCGCGGTGGCCGCGGGCAAGCGCGTCCAGGCCCTCGGGGGCGCCAAGAACCACGCCGTCGTCCTGGCCGACGCGAACGCCGAGTTCGCCGCCGACTCGGTGGTCGCGGCCGCCTTCGGCGCGGCCGGCCAGCGCTGTATGGCCCTGTCGATTGTGTTGGTCGAGGAGGCGATCGCCGACCAGTTCGTCGAGCGGGTGGTGGCCAAGGCCAAGACCGTCAAAGTGGCCGCCGGCGTCGATCCGGCGGCCGACATGGGGCCGATGATCTCAGCCCTCGCCCGCGACCGGGCCGAGGAGATCGTCGGGTCCGCCGAATACGTCGGAGCCCGGATCGTCTTGGACGGTCGGGGCTTGCGCCCGACTGGTCTCGAGGGCGGTTTCTTCACCGGGCCCACGGTGCTCGATGCCGTCAGACCGGATATGCGCGCCTACCGCGAGGAGATCTTCGGGCCGGTCTTGGGAGTCGTCCGGATCAAAGACTTGGATGAGGGGATCCGGTTGATCAACGACAATCCGTACGGCAACGGGGCGGCGTTGTTCACCGGTTCGGGCGAGGCGGCGCGGCGCTTCGAGCGCGCCGTCCATGTCGGCATGATCGGCGTCAACGTGCCGATTCCGGTCCCGGTCGGATTCCATTCCTTCGGCGGCTGGAAGGACTCGCTGATCGGCGACTTCCACATCTACGGCCCGGAAGGCGTGGCCTTCTACACCCAGGCCAAAGTTTCGACCCGCCGCTGGCCCGCCCCGGACCACCGCCCCGAGGCCTCCTTCAACTTCACCCCCCGCGCCTAAGCCGGCGGAAGACCGGGCCTGGCCCGGTCTTCCGGTCGCCCGGTTTGCCGCCGCGCGGGTTTGGGGGCGGCGGGTCGGGGCGCGACGGCTGGGTGTTCTGAGGGCTTGGGATCTGCTTTGGCGCGACCTAAGTCGAGCCCGCCGGCGGCGCTCAGTCGAGGTAATCAACCGGTTTGATCAGGTCCGGGGACTTCTTCTCCATCAATTCGAAGGCCTCGGGGATGGCGTCGAAGCCGTGGAAGCGGTGCGAGATGATCTTGGTCGGGTCGACCCGCTTGTACTCGATCATGTTGATGAGGCGCTGGATGCGCTTGCCGCCGCCGGGGCAGAAACTGCCCCGGATGTCCTTGTCGCTCATGCCCAGGCCCCAGTCGAGCGGGGCGATGGCGATTTTGTCGTTGATGTCGAAGAAGTTGACGTTCGAGATCACGCCGTTCGGGCGGGTCATCCGGATGGCCTCGGCGAAGGCTTGCGGGCCGCCGCCGGCGACAATCACCTTGTGGGCGCCTTTGCCGCGCGTCAGCGCCAGGACCTGATCGTCGAGCGGGCCGTCTTTGTAGGAGATGACCTGCGAGGCGCCGTAGTCGATCGCCACCTCGGCCGCCTTCGGGCGGGTGCCGACGGCGATGATTTGGCTGGCGCCGCGTAGGGCGGCGGCCGCGATCGCCATCAGGCCGATCGGCCCGATGCCGATGACGACGACTTTTTCGCCGATTCCGACGTCCGCCAGTTCGACGCCGTGAAAGCCGGTCGACATCATGTCCACAGTCATCAAGGCGGCCTCCGGTTCGACGCCATCATGTATGTGGGCCAGGTTCGGATCGGCCTGGTTGACATGGAAGCACTCGGCCATCACGCCGTCTTTTTCGCCGACGAATTTGAAAGATCCGAACGGGCCGCGATCATGTGAGAACGACCGGAAGTTCTGGACGCCCCGCGACAGCCAGTTCGGTGTCACACAAGGCACCGCGACCAGGTCGCCGGGTTTGAAACGCCGGACGTACGGCCCGACCTCTTCGACAATCCCAACCGCCTCATGGCCCAGGATCAAGTTTTCCTTGGGGCCGGATCCGCCCTTGGCGACGTGCACGTCCGACGAGCAGGGCGCGACGATAGTCGGACGCACGATGGCGTCAAGCGGGCCGCATTGCGGCCTGTCCTTTTCCAACCAGCCAACATTGTCGATCGAGTGCATCCCAAAACCGCGCATTGCCCCTCCTGGTGTCGTGTTCGCGGACGCTCCGGCCGGCTCGCCGGCCGGTGTTGCGCAAGAGCCTAGGCGCGCCCGGCCGGGCGGGCCTGGGACCTCGCGGCCGCGCTCATTCAGACCAGTGCCTTGAGAAAGGCGATAGAGGATTTGACGTCCTCGAGCGGGCCGGCGCCGGCCGGCTCGCCGGCCAGGATGGTGTCTTGTTCCATGACGTACCAGCCGTCGAAACCGGCTCGATTGAGCGCCGCGACAATCGCCCGGAAGTCGATGTCGCCGGCGCCCAGGACTGTGTAGAGGCCTTCGGCCACGGCCTGGCGGTAGGTCAGCCGGCCGTCTTGGACCCGCTTCGCCAGCGCCAGGTCGACGTCTTTGGCGTGGACGTGGGCGACCCGGTCGGCGTGGCGCCGGGCCAGTTCGACCGGATCGGAGCCGCCGATGGCGAGGTGTCCGGTGTCCAGGCAAAGCGGAATTGAAGACCCGGCGAGAACCCGGCGCACGTCATCGGCGGTCTCCACCATGGTGCCGACGTGGGGATGCAGACAGGCGCGCACGCCGCGGGCGGCGGCCAGGTCTTTCAGGCGGTCGAGAGACTCGAACATGGTCTGCCAGCCGGTCTCGGCGAGGACGGGGCGGGAGTCGTAGCCGTCCTGGCCGGAACTCGCCGCCAGCACCAGCACGTCGCCGCCGACGGCGGCGAAAGAGTCGAGCGCCCGTTCGACTGCCGGCGCCGGGTCGTGGTCGGGGTTGTGTAACAGCGTCGGCACGAATCCGCCCACCGCCTTCAGCCCGTAGGCGGCCAGCGCGGCGGCTTTGTCGACCGGCGAGTCCGGCAGGAATCCGTCCGGGCCGAACTCGGTCGCCTCGATTCCAAGTCCGGCCATTTCCCCGAGTACCCGCTCGGGACTCATTTGATGGCCCCAACCGGGCACTTCGCATACTCCCCAAGAAATCGGGGCCGCCGCAATCCTCACAGGTCGCTCCTTAATCAGCGTTGAATCGGTGTGCTTAGCGCCCTCACCCGGCGGTCCGAATGTCTTAACATACTAGCATGAGCGGCCCGCCGGTTAAAGCGATCCCTGGGCGGAAAGCGGCGAGAGGGCTAAGCTGGACCGGGGCTGGCGAGACAGCGATCGAAACAATCATTGGCGGAAGGTTTGAACGTGCCCAAATATGTGTACAGCTTTGCCGAAGGCAACAAAGATCTGAAGGACTTGCTAGGAGGCAAGGGCGCCAATCTGGGCGAGATGACCGGGCTGGGCCTGCCGGTGCCGCCGGGCTTCACCATCACCACCGAAGCCTGCCGTCACCACATGCACCACGGCCAGAATCCGCCTGAGCTGGCGGAACAGGTGACGGCGGCGATCGACGCCCTGGAGGCGACGTTCGGGCGCAAACTCGGCGGCGACAGCGAGCCGCTGCTGGTGTCGGTGCGGTCCGGCGCGAAGTTCTCGATGCCCGGCATGATGGAGACAGTTCTAAACGTCGGGCTGAACGACAGGTCCGTCCTCGGCCTGGCCGAGTTCGCCGGCGACGAGCGGTTCGCCTGGGACTCCTACCGGCGCCTGATCCAAATGTTCGGCAAGACGGTGCTCGGGATCGACGGCGAGTTATTCGCCGAGGCGCTGGACGCCAAGAAGCGGGCCGTCGGGGCGGCCTCCGACGTCGAATTGACGGCCGACGACCTCAAAGACCTGGTCGCCACGTTCAAGGCGATCGTCGCCGGCCAAACCGGCCAGGCCTTCCCGCAGGAGCCGCGCGCCCAAGTCGACGCGGCCGTGGTGGCGGTGTTCAACTCCTGGAACACCGACCGGGCCAAGGTCTACCGGCGGCGCGAGCGCATCTCCGACGAACTCGGCACCGCCGTCAACGTCCAGTCGATGGTCTTCGGCAACCTGGGGCCGGACTCCGGCACCGGCGTGGCCTTCACCCGCGACCCGGCCACCGGCCATCCCGGCGCCTACGGCGACTATTTGCCGAACGCCCAGGGCGAAGATGTCGTGGCCGGCATCCGCAACACGCTGTCGCTAGACGACATGGCGAAAATCGACCGCACCAGCTACGACCAGCTTCGCCAGATCATGTCGACCCTGGAGAACCACTACCGGGACCTCTGCGACATCGAGTTCACAGTTGAGCGCGGCAAACTCTGGATGTTGCAGACCCGGGTCGGCAAGCGCACCGCCGCGGCGGCCTTCAAAATCGCCATCCAGTTAGTCGACCAGGGCCTGATAAACCTCGACAGCGCCCTTGAGCGAGTCACCGGCGACCAGCTGAGCAACTTGATGTTCCCGCAGTTCGACCCGGCCGCGCCGAAGAAACTGCTGACCAAGGCGATGGCCGCCTCGCCGGGGGCGGCGGTCGGCCAGGCCGTCTTCGACTCCCCGACCGCCGCCCGCTGGGCGGCCGACGGCCGCACCGTGATCCTGGTGCGCCGGGAGACCAACCCGGACGATCTGTCCGGAATGATCGCCTCGGCCGGGATCCTGACCGCTCGGGGAGGAAAGACCTCGCACGCCGCGGTGGTCGCCAGGGGCATGGGCACCACCTGTGTGGTCGGCGCCGACGCCCTCGAAGTCGACCCGGCGGCCCGGGTTTTCAAGGTCGGCGACGTGACAGTGGCCGAGGGCGACGTAATCGCCATCGACGGCTCGACCGGCGAGGTCTTCCTCGGCAACGTGCCGGTGGTGGCTTCGCCGGTGTTCCAGTATTTGGACGAGGGCCTTGAGAAGGCGCTGGCCGGGGCCGGCCCGGACGGCTCCGCCGCCGAGTTGGTGATGGCCGTCCACCGGATTCTGGGCCATGCCGACGCGGTCCGCCGCCTGAAGGTGCGGGCCAACGCCGACAACGGCGAGGACGCCGACCGCGCCCGCCGGATGGGCGCGCAGGGAATCGGCTTGTGCCGGACCGAGCACCAGTTCTTGGGCGATCGCCGCAAGCTAATCGAACGACTGATATTGGCGCACGATGACGCCACCCGCGCCGCGGCGTTGGACGCGCTACTGCCGTTGCAGCGCCAAGACTTCATCGAGTTGTTCACCGCCATGGACGGCCTGCACACCACCGTTCGGCTAATCGACCCGCCGTTACACGAGTTCTTGCCGGACCTGACCCACCTGTCGGTCGCCGTCGCCCGCAAGGAGGCTCTCGGCGAGGAAGTGTCCGGCGCCGAACGGGAGTTGCTGGCGGCGGTCGAGCGGTCGCATGAGGCGAACCCGATGCTCGGCTTGCGCGGCGTCCGGCTGGGGCTGAGCGTGCCCGGACTGTTCGCTTTGCAGGTCCGCGCCATCGCCGAGGCCGCCGCCCAGCTGATTCGCGAGGGGCTGGACCCCAAGCCGGAGATCATGGTGCCGCTGATCGGCTCCTATGTCGAACTCGACTTGGTGCGCGATGAGGCCGAACAGATCGTCAAACAGGTCGCCGAAGCCGAAGGCCAGGAGCTGACCATTCCGATTGGCTGCATGATCGAGCTTCCCAGGGCGGCGCTGACGGCCGACGAGATCGCCCGGGCGGCCGAGTTCTTCTCCTTCGGCACAAACGACCTGACCCAGACCACCTGGGGCTTCTCGCGCGACGACGTCGAGGGCGGATTCTTCAGCCGCTACCTTGAACTGGGCGTCTTCCAGGTCTCGCCGTTCGAGACGATCGACGTCCGCGGAGTCGGCCAGTTGGTTGAGCGCGGGGTCAAACTGGGCCGTCAGACCCGCCCCGAGATCGGCTTGGGGGTCTGCGGCGAACACGGCGGCGACCCCGCCTCGATCCACTTCTTCAACAAGGCGGGCCTGGATTACGTCTCCTGTTCGCCGTTCCGTGTCCCGGTCGCCCGCCTCGAGGCCGGCCGCGCCGCCGTCGTTGTCGCCGAAGGCGCCTCCGGCACCGCCTGACCGGCCGGCACCGCCGGGCCAGCTGGCACCGCCTGACCGGCCGGCCCGGCGGCCGGATTTGGCGGGCTGAAGGCTAGCCCCGCAGGCGGGTCAGGGCGCCGACCAGCCAAGCCGCCGGCGAGTCCGGACGGGTCGCCACGACCACCAGGGCGAGCGCCAGCGCGCTCCAGAGGACGGCCCAGCCGGGTCGCCAATGAATCCGCATCAGCGGGCGAGAAGCCAACTGGGCCAACCAGGCCGCCAACGCCAGGGTGCCGAGCAGCCAGGGCCGCGAGCCCAGCCAGGGCAGGTCCAAAGGCAGAATCGTCTGGTCGCCGGCGTAATCCAACAGGAACGACAAGGCGGGCCGGCAGCCGGCGCCGCAGGCCTCGAGGAAAAGCCCGCCAGCCGCGGTGACCAGCGCGCAAACGACCGGAACCCAGACCCAGGCGCGGGCGATGGCGGCTCGCCGGAAGGCGGCCGCGATTCGGCGCTGCGCCACAATCGGCCGCTCGTACCGGGCCGATCCGCCTGCTGATCCGCCCGCTGACGCGCCTGACCCGCCGCCCGGACCGGCGGCTCCAGCGACACCGACGGCCGGCCCGGCCATAGCGGTTCTTCGCCCCCTCCGGGCGCCGGGATCGGCCACCGGGCGGCCCCGCGTGGCGTGGTGTACGGCCAGCGACAGGACGTCCCCGAGAATCCAGGCGGCGGCGAAGATGAAGGGCCCCGCCCAGATGTCGCCCGGCTCGAAGGCCGGGCGCGTCGAAGCCGCCAACCAGACCAGGCCCACGCCGGCCGCGCCAGCGGTCGCCATGGCCGTCCGCAAGACTGAGGCCGGGCTCTCGACCAACCAGTCGACCAGAGTCGCCAAGCCGACCGCGGCCAGCGCGAACGCCAAGGTCCAAAGCGACTCTCGAAGCGTCGCCAAAGTCAACAAGCCGCCGCCGGCCAGCGCCCAGCCGCCCAACAGCGCGTAGACGGCGCCGATGGCGCCGCGCCAGCGCAATCGCGCCAGCACCAGTCCGGTGACATGGCGCCGCCGGGCGGTCCGCATCTCCCGTTCCGCCTGTTCCGCCTCCTGGCGGGCGGTGGCCGCTTCGGCTTCGCGCCGGGCGGCCGCCTGGCGCGCGCCGCGTTCGTTGTCAGCGGTCACCGCCTCGGTCATAACCGCGATGGCGGCCAACTGGCCGAGCGCGGGCTCGCGCGCGTCATCGGGCAATTTGGCGGCCGCCACCGCCAAACTCTCCAACCACAGCGCCCCGGCCGTGTCGCGCCGGGCGATCTGGCGCGACAACTCGGCGACCAGCGGCGCCGCCGGG
>JAITKC010000332.1 GCA_031278665.1 Bifidobacteriaceae bacterium
TGACCGCCGGAACCACCCCGGTGGCGTCGATGACGGCGGTCAGATCCTCCGGCCCGAAGTTCGACACGCCGATCGACCGGGCCCGGCCGGACTCGGCGATTTCGATCAGCGCCCGCCAGGCCTCGACCACCAGGCCGTCGCCCGGAACCGGCCAATGGATCAAGTAGAGGTCGACATAATCCATGCCCAGCAGGCTCAAGGAACGGTCGAACGCGCGCAGCGCGTCGTCGCGCCGGTGTTGGTCGTTCCAGAGTTTGGTGGTCACAAAGACCTCTTCGCGGGCCACGCCCGAGCCCCTAAGGCCCGCTCCGACCTCGGCCTCGTTGCCGTACAGAGCGGCCGTGTCGATGTGCCGGTAACCGAGTCCGATGGCGCTGGCCACCGTGGCCGCCGTTTCCGCCGGCTCGAGTTGGTAGGTGCCCAGGCCCATGGCCGGGATGCCGTGTCCGGAGTTGAGCCGGAAAACTGGAATGGTCATGGTTCAGCCTAAACCTGTCCGGAGGCGGGCCGGCGGCATCGTCCACGGCGGTCGCGGCCGGACCGGTCAGTAATGCGGGAAGGCGTTGACGGCGAACATCTCCTTGACGAACGGTTGAACCATGTCCTGCCGGTTCCAGTCGCGCTGGAGTTCGCAGAGCACTTGGACGACCGAGGTCAATTGGGCGCCGGCGTGATGGACTCGTTTGAGAGCGGTGTCGTGGGAGACCAGGGAGGTGCCGGCCACGGCGTCGACCACCGGATAGACCTCGAACCCCTCGGCCATGGCGTCGATACTCGGGAAAGTCAGACAGGCCTCCGTCCACAGCGCCGCGATCAGCAGCTTGCGGCGTCCGGTCGCCTTGACCGCCTCGTTGAATTGCTGGTCCTCCCAGGCGTTAATCGAACTGCGGTCGTAACTGGTGACGCCTTGGAGCACCGACGCCAGACGCGGTATTGTCGGCTGCTCCCGACCGGAGCCGACGTTGACCGTGCTGAGCACAATCGGCAGGCCGTAGATGACCCCGATGCGCGCCAGCTCGACCACTTTCTCGATGATCGTCTCCTGCGGATGCGACTGGAGCGACTGGAGCTGGGTGGGCTGGTAATCGATCACCAACAGGGCGGCGTTCGACGGGCTGAGCAATCGATCCTTGGCCGGATCGCGTGGCGGATAGCTAGTCATGACAGTCGAACCTAGGCCTCGCGGGCCAGGCCCGCCCAGGCGCCCGCGAACCGCTCACTGGGTGGACTGGCCCACTCGCCGCCCCGTCATCACCGAATACTATGACGATGGGTCCGTCCGACTGGAGGACCAAGCCAGTGGTGGCTTCATGGGGCGGGAAGCTGGTGATCGATATGGACGATGTGCGGTCCGGCCAGTTTGGCGGCGGCTACAGTTTGGTTTGATTGGCGGCGGTGATCGCCTTGTTGTGGGCGGCTGGGTGAGGGGGATTTGCTCACGTTGAAGCCGCCTGAGGGGCAGTCGGACCTGTCCGCGGTCGATTTGGCGGCCGTTGTGAAAGTGCTCGACCGCCACCGGTCGGAGCATTGGGCCATGCGGCGAGGTTATGGGATCGCTGTCCAGGTTGACGGTTACGAGAGTCTGGGCAGTATCGGATGGTCGGATCGCTCCCCCAAGGCCGCGGTTGTGGAAATCGCTTCGGCGTGGAGCCCCTACGACAGTTCATATTGCGAGTTCCCAGCCCTGACGCGCCTGGAAATCGGGGCGCCAGGCAACGATTTCTCCCGGATGCCTAGTTGCGCGGTCGTCTTCCGCGACGCCTACGGCGAAGCCGACCCATACCCGGATGACTATCGATGGTGAACCTCTGGACCAGGCTGCGGGCGTTGAGCCGGGTCATCGCCTTCGAGCCCGCCAAGGATCGTCGCAGCGCCTGATCTTTGTCCATGGCCGGAGGCTACTTGCGTTCCGAGGCCGGGTCGGGACCGGGCGCGGCCGGCCAGGCCTTAATCGCGGATAACTTGGCCGAGGCGTCCGGATTGACGGTCAGCAGTTGCCAGGCCGCGATCCGGCCGTCGGAGTCGAACAGCAGGATGGTCATCTCGGCCGGCGAGCCGAGCGGTCCCAGATTGGTGGTCTCGGCGTTGTCGCGCCCGGTTGAGGCCTGTGTGTAAAAAACGCCGCCGCCAACAACTTTCGGATTGGAGCGGGTGTGCATGTGTCCGGTCAAGGCCGCCGGCACGCAACCGCTGGCCAGCGGGACCTGGGCCATCGCCGGTTGGTGGACCAGCAGAAAGTCGATCGGACCGTCCTCGCAGGCGGTGTCGGCCAGCCGTTCGGCGACGTCGGCCAGCGACTCCTGGTCGCGCTGAGAGGTGCCCAACGCCACCTCGGTGTGGGTCGGGTCGGCGTCCCCGAGTATTCTCAGGCCGGCCACGGTCTCGACTTTGCCGTCCAGCACCAGCGCGCCGGCCGCCGCCTCTTGGTCGGCCGTTTGGACGCTGTCGTGGTTGCCGATGACGGCCACCCAGGCGGCCTCTTCGGGAATTGCCGCCGCGATCTGGTCGACGCAGTAGCGTTCGACGGCCGTGCCGTCCATTGTCGTGTCGCCGCCGTCGAGCACCAGCTCCGCGCCCAGCGCCCGCGCGGCCGCGCCCATCACCTGGGCCATTCCCACGTTACAGTGCAGGTCGGAGAAGAATAGCGCCGGCCGCAACTCTCCGTAGGGCCCCTCCCCTCGCAGCCAGGCCGGCGTCGCCGAGGCAGTCGGCGTCGCCAAGGCTGTCGCGCCATCGCCGCCGATGCCGTCCGGCCCCTCGCCGTCTCCCCCGCCGCCGATGCCGTCGCCCGCCGCGCCGTCCCCGTCCATCGCTTCCCCGTCCATCGCGTCCTCCGGCGTCGCCTCGCCCGCGGCCGGGCCGGTCGCGGCGTCGCCGCCAGTCAAGGGCAGGCCGAACTCGGACACCGCCGTCTGCCGCGGGCGCAACCGCGCGGCCCGGGCTTGATCGGCGAAGGCCTGCTCGACGTTGGCGGCGGCGGCGTCG
>JAITKC010000101.1 GCA_031278665.1 Bifidobacteriaceae bacterium
AGTTCGGCGACGCGGGCCGGGGCGGCGGACCCGAAACCGGGGCGGCGGCATCGGACAACGCCACCGCTGGCACGCCGGCGCCGGACGCCGCGCCCCAGTCCAAGCAGTGGATCGACGGCCCGGACCTGCCGATCGACTACTACTCCGACTTGATCGTCCTGGCCCAGTTGCGCGACATGGACATCGCCGCCGCCGGCGGCGGAACCTGGGAGGTCGAACAGGAGGAGTTCACCGCCCAGTGTATGAAGGGCAAGGGCTTCACCTACTACCCTCGCCAAGTCGAAGCCTCGACTGCCGGCGAGAGCGACGTCAAGGCCGGCTTCCACGGGCTGATGGTGCCGTGGCTGCCGGACGACCTGGCCGATGTCGAGCGCTACGGCTACGGCCACTTCAGCCCAGACGTCCTGCCTTCCCAGGATTTGACGGCCCTCGAGCCGGCGGCGCCGGACCCGAACGCGCAATACGTCGCCGCCTTGAGCGCCAGCGCCCAGGCGGCCTACAAGGCGGCGCTGTACGGGGCCGAGCACGCCGCCTACTCTTCCGAGGATTTTCTGCCGGACACCGCGGCGCCGCCGATCGGCGGCTGCATGGGCGATGCCATCCTCGCGCACCCGATGCCTCTCCTCGAGGTGGTCGACCAGTCGCCGCTGACCGCCTACGACGATCTAATCGAACAACTGGGCAATCAAGCGGGCAGCCCTTACGCCGCCGAGTTCCTCAGGCGCGCCGAAGTGGACGCCCTAGACACCGCCTGGCGGCAATGCTTCGAACAAGACTTCTCGCTGGCCGGGCCGCCGGCCGGCCAGGACACGGGAGTTTTGATGCCGGACCCGGCGGAACCGGAACCGGAACCCAGTCTGTGGAACGGGCCTTCGGCCGCCTGGGACCTGGCCCTGTTAACCGACGCGGACGGCAACTACTGGGACGGCGATGTGGCCGCCGCGCCCCTGGCCTATTCGTCGCTGACCGGCACGCCGCGAGAGGTGGCGATAGCGGTCGCGGACTACAAGTGCCGCTCTCAGACGGACTACGTGAACCGCTTCACGGACATCAAACGCGCCGCCCAAGAGGAGTTCATCGCGGCCCACAAGGCCCAATTGGACCAGTTGGCCGCCGCCTTGGAGGCTTACGTCAACGGTTAGCCTCCCCCGCCCCGGCCGGCGCCGGAAATCTCGTCCTCAGGCCTGGACCGTCATCGCGTTGGCGCAGACTATCGCCGTGACCAGGATCGCGACCGCGATCCCGGGCAGATACGGGTTTCGCGTCGCCTTGTAGAGGATGCGCGAGGCAACTGTCGCCAGCGGCAGGACCACGACCATCGGATAGAGCCAGAAGGCCATCGAAGGCAGGCCGAAGCCCAAGGTTTCGCCGGGCATGAGCCCGGTCGCGAAGAAGCTCGAATACATCACCGCTAGAACGATCAGCGGGCCGAGGGCGCTGAAAACGGCCAGCACCGCCGTGTTGACCCATTCCCGCTTGCCGATCCGCAGGTAGTTGAAGACGTTGGCGGCGATCGCGGCGATAACGAAGAAGACCAGGAAGAACGGCAGCAGTTTCGCGACCGAAACCAGCCGCTCCGCCTCGAAGGGCCGCAAGCTCACCAGGAACCAGATCCGGAAATCGGCCTTGAACAGGTAATAAGACAAGAACGCCGGCGTGTAGGCGACGACGGCGGCGATCGCCGCCGCCAAGACGGTGCGCGGCAGCTTGCCGCGGCCGAGCCAGACGCCCTGCCGCTTGAGGTCGATGCGCTGCTTCTTGGCGTAACAGCGGTAGTTCAAGAACAGGACCAGGGCGACGAACAGTCCACAGACCAGGGACCACAACGCCAACACCCAAGGCCGCTCCTGGTTGAAGAAGGCGGGGCGGGCGAGTAGGCCGATTGCGAAGGCGACCGGATAGGAGACGGCTGAGAAGAGCGCCGTCGCGGTCAAACCGCCCCAGAGCCAGACCTTGCCCTTGGCGGTGGCCGCGACCGGACCGACCGGCTCGGTCGCCCGCAGCACGCCGAAATACCGTGTTCTCAGCAACATCAGCGCGAAGGCGACGAACAGCACCAGGCAGCCGACGACGCCCAAAACCTCGAACCAGAATTTCCACGGCCAGACTTGATCGTCCGGCGCGATCGGCGTGGGGGCCGGCAGGGTCTTGTCGAAGAACTCGACCGTTTCGGCGGTCACGCGCTTTGAGACGAAACCCCAGACATGCGACAAGTTCGGGTTGTAGATGACCCGGACCGCCTCTTTGCCGTCGATCCGCTCGGTGTAGAAGGTGTCGGCTTGGCGTTGGGGCAAGCCGGCCGGGTCCTGGCCGAAGTTCAAGAAGGACTGCGCGGTCGGCTGGCTCAGGTACACGATGCCCGGCGTCAGCGACCCGTCGGCCTGTCTGATCCGATGGAACACCTCCTCGAGCCGCGACGCCACGACCCCCACGTCGCGGTTCTGGTAGACGTTTTCCCAGTTCGGGTCGGCGCCGTCGAAATACTGGCCGTAGACCTCCTGGCCGGTGTACCAGGGATCGTTGTTCTGCAGTAGGACGGCGGCGATCAGCGGTTCGGCCGCCTTGTTGTCCAATTTGACGGCGATGTTACAGGCGTAGGCGCCGTTCGAGTGCCCCTCGACGCCGATTTGGCTGGCGTCGACATAGGGCAGCGAGGCCAGCAGCTTCACCCCGTCGTAGACGCCGTTGGCGCCGTTGTCGTCCGTCCACCATTCGCCGTTCGGCAAGTCGTCCGAATCCCCGTGGCTGTAGGTGTCGATGTTCAGCACCACGTAACCCCGCCTGGCCAGTTCGATGTAGAAGGGCCCCTGAAGTTCGCGGTTGTCGCTCCAGCCGTGGGCGGAGACGATGCCGGGCGCCGGGTTCTGACTGGTCGCGGTCTTCGGGATGAGCAGTTGGGCGGCTTGCAGGTGCCCGGAGGGCGTTTCCCAACGCAGTTCCTTGACCGTCACGGCGCCGAACTGGGATTTGACCAAGCCCACGCCGACCGCGCTGACCAGGCAAGTTATCAAAGCGGCGACAACCCAGGCGGCGGGGCTCTTGAGGCGCGAGCGGATTCCGGGGCGGGTCCGCGCCCGGGCGGGCTGCGAATCGCGGTTCTCAAGGGACGTCATTTTCAGCTCCTTTGCCAGGCGAAGTCTCCTCCGCCAGTCAGACTAAGGCAGCGCTTTGCCTGACCATAGGTCCGCTCTTGGCCGAAATGTGACCGATTCGCGCCCGGTTGTCACACCCTGGTCATGCGCGCGCCGGCGGCGCTGAAGCGATTGGCGAGGGCTGCTCCAAGCTCGCGGCCGGTGATGACGGCGTCAAAATCGGTCAACTGGGCGAATGAGATGAACGTTGTCCGACCGAACTTGTAATGCGCGCCGACGAAGACGGCCCGCGTCGCGTTGCGCACGGCCGCCGCTTTGATCGACCCGACCGCCGGGTCGGGCGTCGTCATTCCGCGCTCGACGCTGACCCCGTTGGCGCCGATAATCGCCAGGTCGAAGCTAAAGTGGCGCACGAGCTCGAGCCCGAACGCGTCCGCCACCCCGAGGGTGTTCCCACGGACCTGCCCGCCCAACACGATGACGCGGAAGTTTGGGCGCTGGGCCAGGTAGGCGGCGATCGGCAGGGAGGCGGTCACAACCGTCAGCGGCTGATCGTCGGTTAGCTGCTCCGCGACTCTCTGCGTTTGCAGGCCCTCGTCGAGGAAAATTGTCTGGGCGTGACGTATCGTCCCAGCCGCCGCTTTGGCGATCCGCAGGTGTTCCTCGGCGTTGTCCCTGTTGCGAGAGGCGAGGGAAGACTCGAAGACGCCGCTTTCGACGGCGAAGACGCGGCCGTAGGTGCGGCGAACCAGGCCTTGGTCCTCAAGCGCCCTCAGGTCGCGGCGGATCGTCTCGACCGACGCGCCGAGTAAGGCCGGCAGATCGACGACCTCCAGTTCGCCTCGCTCTCGCACCAATTCGACAGCGCGCAGCCGCCGCTCCCGGCTGGCGCCCCGGCCGTTTTCCCGGCTGGCGCCCCGGCCGCTGTCCCGGCCATTGTCCGCCAAATCGGGTACGACGCCGACCGCCTCCTCGGATGCCATCACGCAAGCGTATAGGCAGGCTCGTCGCGCGTGACTTCGCCGCCAGCCCAGATGTCTGACCGGGTGCGGGCAACCGTCTGTCCCGGAGTCGAAATGCGAGTAACGCGCATAATCGCGCCGGCCGGCCGGCCGCGGGGCGGCCGCGACGGCCCGGGGCGCGGCCCTTGAAGTATTGTGTGCCCGTGGACACTGTGGTTCCTCCCCCCCGCGACGGCAACAACGGGG
>JAITKC010000105.1 GCA_031278665.1 Bifidobacteriaceae bacterium
GCCACGGCCATGCTCGGCGTCATGTTCGACGTCGGCGACAAAGTCAACCAGGAGCTCAAGACCTACGGCGCCAATATCACCGTCCAAGCCAAAGGCGCGGCGGTGCTGGACGAGCTTTACCAGGTCGAGGGGGCGCCGACCGGCCGGGCGGCGCTGGCCGAAGCCGATTTGCCGATGATCAAGACCATCTTTTGGGCTTTCAACATCCTCGATTTCGCGCCTTTCTTGTCCGTCGACGCCGCTTTGACTTCCGCCGGCGCGCCCGATGCCGCCGGGTCCGGCCAGGCGGACAAAGTGGCGGTGGTCGGCACCTGGTTCGCCCGCGATTTGGACCTGCCGACCGGCGAGCACGCCGAGGCCGGGATCTTGAATCTGCGCTCGTGGTGGGAAGTCGAAGGCGGTTGGATCGCCGACGGCGACGAGGACCTGGCCCTGGTCGGGGCCGCCTTGGCCGAAGAACGCCAGCTTGGTTTGGCCGACACGATCACCCTGGAGGGCGCCGGCGCGTCGGTCAGCCTGCGGGTGGCCGGCATCGTCGCGACTTCGGGGGAGGAAGCCGAACAGGTGATCGTGCCGCTGGCGACCGCCCAGGCGCTCGCCGGCCGGCCTGGCGAAGTCGACTTCGTCGAGGTCAGCGCCCTGACCACGCCGGACAACGACTTGGCCCGCAAGGCCGCGCGGAACCCCGAGTCGCTGACTATCGCGGAATGGGAGACCTGGTATTGCACGGCCTACGCCTCCTCGATCGCCTACCAAATCGAAGAGGTCATTCCGGAGGCGGTGGCCAAGCCGGTCCGCCAGGTGACCGAGTCGTCGGGTTCGATTCTGGCCAAGACCAGGCTGCTGATGTTGTTGGTGACCGCCTTGTCGCTGATCGCCTCGGCTTTGGCGATCGCCAACTTGGTGACGGCCAGCGTGATCGAGCGCGCCCCGCAGATCGGCCTGTTGAAGGCGGTCGGGGCGGCCGACAGTTCGGTGGTGCGGCTGATCCTGGCCGAGATGGCGGTGGTCGGGCTGGCCGGCGGGCTGGTCGGCTACGCCGCCGGTTTGGGCTTCGCCCAGATAATCGGCCACTGGGTGTTCGGGTCGGCGATCGCCGCCCGCCCGATTGTCGTGCTACTGGTGGCGGGGTTGGTGTTCCTGGTGGTGCTGGGCGGCTCGCTGCCGTCGATTCGCTTGCTGTTGCGCTTGCGCCCGGCCGACGTGCTGCACGGGCGGTGAAGACGGTGGCTGAAGACTTCGACGCGGGCGCCCCCGAGCGGCCGGCTGGGCCCGGCCCCGGACGCCGCGTTCCCGGGCTGGCGGGCGCGGCCGCCAAGGCCGCGCGGCGGACGATGTTCTGGCGGATGGTGGCCCGGTCGGTCACGCGCCGGCGCTCGCGGGTGCTGATCGCCGTGCTGGCGGTCGGGATTGGCGCCACGACGTTATTCGCCTTGGCCTCGATCGCCGCCGACATCCCCCGGCAGATGACCAGGGAGATGCGGGCCTATGGCGCGAATCTGCTGGTCATGCCCGAAGATGGGACCTCCAAAGTGTCGGCCGCGGCGCTCGGGCCGGTGGCCGAGGCGCTCGGATCGGCCGAGGTGATCGGCTCCGTCCCCTACCGCTACGAAACCCTCCGCCTGAACGAGCAGCCCTACCTCAGCGCCGGCGCCGACTTGGTCCAGGTCCGCCAGGTCAGCCCCTATTGGTACGTCGAAGGCGATTGGCCGGCCGCTCCGGGCGAAGTTCTGATAGGGCAGGACATCGCCGAATGGATCGGCCTTGGGCCGGGCGACGAAATCGAGTTGGTGGCGGCGGTCGAGAACCCGGCCGCGAGCCCTTCGGCGGCCGACTCCGGCGACCCGGGCGCGGCGGCATCGGGCGACGACGACCTGGCCAACGGCGACGACGGCGTGGCCGACTCCGGCGACGCAAGCGCGGCGGCATCGGACGACGACGGCGCCGACGAAGTCCTGGCCGAGGAGGCGACCGGTTTGTTCAGGGTCGCGGGGGTGCTGTCGACCGGCGGCTCGGAGGACGAGTTGATTTTGATGTCACTGGACGACATCGAGCAGCTGACCGGGTTGGCCGGGCGCTACGACGTGGTCGAGTACTCGGTGGCGGCCGACTCGGGGCGGATCGAGGCCCTGGCCGAACAGATCACGGCCGAAGTCGAGGGCGTCAGCGCCGCGCCGGTCAAGCGGCTGACCGAATCCGACACCTACGTGTTGTCGATGCTGCGCTCGTTACTGGCCCTGATCACGGTGATAGTGCTGGCGTTGACGATGATCGGGGTGTCGACCACGATGATGGCGGTGGTGGCCGAACGACAAGGCGAAATCGCCCTGCGCAAGGCCTTGGGGGCCGACAACCGCGCCGTCGAACGCGAGTTCCTGAGCGAAAGCCTGGCCCTGGGCGGACTGGGCGGCGTCATCGGAACTGCGCTCGGTTATGCGTTGGCGCAGGTCATAAGCCTGAACGTGTTCCACCGTCCGGTGGCGATGACGTGGTGGCTGGCGCTGGTGGCGGTGGGTTTGTCGACTCTGGTGGCCTGGGCGGCGGCGCTGGCGCTGGTGCGGCGGGCGGCCGAAGTCGATCCGGCGATTGTGCTACGAGGCGAATAGGGATGGGAGCGAGAGATGACGCGACTGCTTGAGTTGGAGTCCGTGTCTAAGGTCTACGGCGAGTTGCGGGCGCTCGACGGCATTTCGCTGGCCGTGCCCAGGGGCGAGTGGCTGTCGGTGGTCGGGCCTTCCGGCTCCGGCAAGACCACGCTGATGAACATCGTCGGGGCGATGGACCGGGCCTCGTCCGGCTCGGTCTTATTGGACGGCGTCGAGTTGAGCGACCTGGGCGCCAAAGAACTGGCCCAGATCCGGCGCAACACAGTTGGGCTGATCTTCCAGAAATTCCACTTAATCGGGCATTTGACGGCGGTTGAGAACGTCATGGTGGCCCAGTATTACCATTCGATGCCGGACGAGGCCGAGGCCATGGCGGCGCTTGGGCGGGTCGGCTTGGAACAGCGGGCCGGACATCTGCCGTCCCAGCTTTCGGGCGGCGAACAGCAACGGGTCTGCATCGCCCGGGCGCTGATCAACTATCCGGCCTTGATCTTGGCCGACGAGCCGACCGGCAATCTGGACGCCGCCAACGAGGAGATCGTGCTCGACATTTTCCGGTCGCTGCACGCCGACGGCGCGACTTTGATCGTGGTGACCCACGATCCGGCCGTCGCGGCCGAGGGCCAGCGCGAGATCGCGTTGGAACACGGCCGGATGGTCCGCGAGGTGTTCCACGACCATGGCTGACGCGGCGACGGCCAAATGGGCCGGACTGGCCGGACTGGCCGGACTGGCCGCGGCCGGACTGGCCGGCTGCGCGCCGTCGGCGCCGCCGTTCGACGCCTCATTGCCGCTGGCCGATGGCGTTTGGGTGGGGGAGAGCTCCCCGGACGGCGAGGGCGCCTACGGGCGCTCGACTGTGACCGTCGCCGAAGGCGAAATTGCCGCCAGCCAATACGTCACCGTCCAAGCCGACGGCTCGCTCAAGGCGGAGGACTACGGCAAGGACTCGTCCGGCCAGATCGCCAACCGCGCGGCTTATCGGGCCGCCCAGAAGGCGGTCGCCGCCTTTGACGTCTACGCTCGCCAGCTAATCGAAGTTGGGACTCCCGCCGACGTCGACGCCATCTCCGGGGCGACTATCGCCTACGGCCAATTTCTCCAGGCCGCCACCGCCGCATTGACCCAAGCCCAGCAGGCGGCCGGCTGATGAGCTCGGCCGCGGCCCGCGTCGGCCCGTCCCCGGTTGGCGCGGTTTCGGCCGGCGCGGTTTCGGCCGGCGCGGTTTCGGCCGGCGCGGTTTCGGCCGATGCCGCGCGGTTCGCTTTCCCGGCTATGGGCACGCTGGTGAAAGTGATCTTCGGCGGTCCGATGGCGGCGACGCCCGGGCGGAGGCGCCAAATCGCGGCCGACTTGCGGCAGCTAATCGAGCAGATCGAGGCGGAGCTGTCGATTTTCCGGCCGGATTCCGACATCGCCCGTCTGAACCGCCAGGCGGGCGGTTGGGTGGCAGTCGGTTCGCACACGGCGGCCGCGCTGAGGGCGGCGGCGCGGCTGCGCCGGGCCACCGACGGCCTGTTCGATCCGGCGATGCCCGGTCGCGCGCTCGCCGTCAGACCGATTGACCCGGCCCCCCCGGACCAGGCGGCCGCCCATTCGGCGGACCAGGCGGCCGCCCATTCGGCCGAGGCCCGGCTGGGCCCGGCGGGCGCGTTCGGCCCGGCGGGCGGGCGAGCGGGGGAGGGACAAAGCCGGCCCCTCGGCATCGACCTGGGCGGAATCGGCAAAGGTTACGCGGCCGACGCGGCGTTGGCCTTGTGCCGCCGGGCCGGCGCCACTTCGGCCCTGGTCGCGGTCGGCGCGTCCTCGATCGCGGCGGCCGGCCAGCGCCCGGCCGGCGGGCCTTGGCGGGTCGCCCTGCGATCACCTGGCGGCGGACGCGATCAGGCGTTCGGCGTGG
>JAITKC010000110.1 GCA_031278665.1 Bifidobacteriaceae bacterium
CGCCGCCGGCCGCCTGGTGATGATCAAAGAAATCGGCATCGGCCTGGCCGTGGCGGTCTTCTTAGACGCCACGCTGGTCCGGATGCTGTTGGTGCCGGCCACCATGTCAATCCTGGGCAAATGGAACTGGTGGGCACCGGCCTGGCTGGCCCGCCTACACGCCAGACTCCATCTCAGCGAGAAGGGGGCTTGAAGTCGACTCCGGCCTGGCGGCGCTGGTCGGCGCTGATCGGCGTCGGGGCGCCGGTCAGCGGGTCGAACCCGCCGCCGGTCTTCGGAAAGGCGATGACCTCGCGGATCGAGTCGGCGCCGGCCAGTAGCGCGACAATCCGGTCCCAGCCCATGGCGATCCCGCCGTGCGGCGGCGCGCCGTACTGGAAGGCGTCCAGCAGGAAGCCGAACTTCTCTTGCGCCTCGGCCGGCGAGATGCCCATGACCTGAAAGACCCGGCGCTGGACGTCGGCGCGGTGGATGCGGATTGAGCCGCCGCCGATCTCGGCGCCGTTGCAGACGATGTCGTAGGCGTGGGCCAGGGCGGCGCCCGGGTCGGACTCGAATCGGTCGACCCATTTAGGCGTCGGACTGGTAAAGGCGTGGTGGACGGCGGTCCATTGGCCGGCGCCGACGGCCACGTCGTCGTCTTCGCCGACGGGCTTGAACAAAGGCGCGTCGACCACCCAGACGAACGACCATTGGCCGGCCCGGGCCAGGCCCAGACGGCGGGCCACTTCGGCCCGCGCGGCGGCCAGCAGCGCCCGCGACGGCGCCGCCTGGCCGGCCGCGAAGAAGACGCAATCGCCCGGCTGGGCGCCGGCGGCGGCGGCCAAACCGGACCGCTCGGCATCGGACAAATTCTTGGCCACCGGACCGCCGAGCTCGCCGTCCCGGCCAACCGTGACATAGGCCAAACCGCGGGCGCCGCGCTGTTTGGCCCATTCCTGCCAGGCGTCGAAAGTCCGCCGCGACTGCGCCGCGCCGCCGGGCATCACCAGCGCCCCGACATAAGGCGCCTGGAAAACCCGGAAGGGCGTGGCGGCGAAATAGGACGCCAACTCGACCAGTTCCAGGCCGTAGCGCAGATCGGGTTTGTCGGAGCCGAAGCGCCGCATCGCCTCGGCGTAAGTCAGCCGCTCGATGGCCGGGATCTCGTAGCCGATCAGCCGCCAAATCGCCCGCAGGACGGCCTCGGCCACGGCGATCACGTCGTCTTGGGAGACGAATGACATTTCGACGTCGAGTTGGGTGAACTCGGGCTGGCGGTCGGCCCGGTAGTCCTCGTCCCGGTAGCAGCGCGCGATCTGGTAATAGCGCTCCATCCCGGCCACCATCAACAGTTGTTTGAATAACTGCGGCGACTGCGGCAGCGCGTACCAACTGCCGGGCGCCAGCCGGGCCGGCACCAGGAAATCGCGGGCGCCCTCGGGCGTCGAGCGGGTCAGCGTCGGCGTCTCGATCTCGACGAAGCCGCGGTCGTGGAGCGCTTCGCGGGCCACCCGGTTGACCTCGGAGCGCAGCCGCAGCGCCGCCGCCGGTTTAGTCCGGCGCAGATCCAGGTAGCGGTAGCGCAACCGGGTCTCCTCGCCCGCCTCGATGTGGTCGTCGACCGGGAACGGCAGCGCCTTGGCCGGGTTCAACACCAAGACGTCCTCGGCCAGGACCTCGATCTGGCCGCTGGCCAAAGCCGGGTTCTCGTTTCCCAGGGGCCGGCCCCGGACCAGGCCCTTGACTTGGAGCACGAATTCGGAGCGCAGTTGGTGGGCGGTGGCCTCGTCGTGGATCACCACCTGGGCCACTCCGCTGGCGTCTCTGAGGTCGATGAAGGCGACCCCGCCATGGTCGCGCCGCGAGGCCACCCAGCCGGCCAGGGTGACGGTTCGGCCGATTTGGTCCGCGCGCAAGTCGCCGCAGTTGAAATCACGTAGCACGGCTATGAATCCTAGTCGCCGCGTCCACCCCGGCCGCCGGCCGGCCGAAGCCGACCTCGAGGTCCGCCGGCGGCGGCCGCCAGACGTCGGCGTCGGCGTCGGTCTGCTCGCCCGACCGCAAGTCTTTGACCTGGTCGCCGCCGCCGTCGGCGGCGCCCGGGAACCAGACGAAGGGGATGCCGCGTTTGTCCGCGTACTTTAGCTGTTTGCCGAATTTGGCGGCCGCGGGCGCCACTTCCGCCGCGATGCCCCGGGCCCGCAGCCGGGCGGCGGCGTCGTCCGATGTCGCGCGGTCGGCCTCGTCCGCCACGGCCACCAGCACCGCCGCCGGCGTCAGCCGGCTGGGTTCTAGCAGCCCCAGCGCCAACACGCGGCTGACCAGCCGCGACACCCCGATCGACAGTCCCACGCCGGGGTAGGTTTGACCGCCGACGCTGGCCAGCGAGTCGTAGCGGCCACCCGAGCAGACCGAGCCGAGCGATTCCTGGCCGACCCAGACGGTCTCGTAGACCGAGCCGGTGTAATAGTCCAAACCGCGGGCGATCTTGAGATCGGCGACCACCGCGGCGGCCGCCCTGCGCCGGGCGGCCTCGAGCAGGCCGCCCAGTTCGGCCAGCCCCTGGTCCAATAGCGCCCGCCCGGCCGAAGCGTCCCGGGCGGCCGCGTCCGGGGCCGGTCCGGCGGCATCGGCGGCCGCCTGCGCCCCGACGGCGGCGGCCAGGCGGCGCACCGACGCCACCACGGCGGCCGGATCGGCACCGGAGATGGCCGCCAGGTCGAGCGCGGCCCGGACCTGGGCCGGGCTCAGGCCCTCGGCGGCGAGGCCTTCGGCCACCCCGGCCGGGCCGACTTTGTCGAGTTTGTCGATCCAACGCGACACGGCGCCGATCTGGTCCGGTTGTTCCAGCCCGATTAGGCGGTAGAAGCCCTCGGCCACTTTGCGGTTGTTGACCAGCACCCTAAAGTCGCCGACGCCTAGCTGGGCGAGCGCCTCGGCCATTATCAGCGGCAGTTCGACCTCGTAGTGGAAGGGCAGCTGGCCCAAGCCGATGACGTCCAAATCGGCCTGGACGAACTCGCGGAAACGCCCCTCTTGCGGGCGTTCGCCGCGCCAGACCTTCTGGATTTGGTAGCGCTTGAAGGGGAAGTCGAGTTGGCCGGCGTTCTGAAGGACATAGCGGGCCAGCGGCACGGTCAGGTCGAAGTGCAGTCCGAGCGTCTTGGCGTCCAAACCCGTCCGCTCGACCTCCTGGAGCCGGCGCAGAACGTAAACCTCCTTCGAGGTCTCACCTTTGCGCAACAAATCGGACAGCGGCTCGACGGCGCGGGTCTCGATCTCGACAAATCCGTGTAGCTCGAAAACGCGCGCCAACCGGCCGATCAGGTGGCGCTCGACGGCCCTGGCCGGCGGGAGCCATTCCGGGAACCCGGATAGCGGGCGGGGACGAGCCATCGCGTCGCCTTTCTGTTGGATCGAATCCTGGGTTTATTCAGTTTTGACGGTTATTCGGTCTGGCGGTTGTCGGCTCTTGGCGCCGGTTGGCCTGGGTCCGCGCCCCGCCCGGTCGGCCAGGTCGGCCCGCGCGGTCGGCGCGGTCGGCGCGGCCGGCGCGGTCGGCGCGACTACCAGGGTAATGGAGACAGTACCGATAGACTTTTCGGTCGCCGGTTGTTGTCAAGGTTGAGGGAGGGTCTCGGGCATGATGGCCAAACGCAACTTGCAGCGCGAGCGCGAACGCCGCAAGGCTCTCGCCCGCCGCGAGCGCATGATCGCCAAGGCGCGTCGGCGGCGGCGCAATCAGATCATCGCCGGGGTGACGGTCGCGGCCGTGGCGGTGGGCGGGCTGGCCGCCGTTGTGATCACATCGGTCCTGTCCGGAACCGACGACGAGGTCTCGCCCTACGACTCGTCCACCGCCTTGGAGACGGCGCAGACTACGCCGGCCGAGACAACCGACGACCCGGCGACCCCCGGCTCCGGCCAGGCGACCTACACGGCCGCGCCTGATCCGGCCCTGGCCGAGGGCCGCGAGTGGAGCGGCGCGATGCAGACGTCGGTCGGGGAGATCGCCTTCACCCTCGACGGCGCCCTGGCGCCGCAGGCCACCGCCAACTTCATTCAACTGGCGATTGACGGCTATTACGACGGCTCGTCCTGTCACCGGTTGACCACCGATGGAATCTTCGTACTCCAGTGCGGTTCGCTGACCGGCGACGGCACCGACAATCCGGGCTACCAGTTCGGCCCGCTTGAGAATGTGCCGGAGGACGGCGTGTTCCCGCCCGGCACCATCGCCATGGCCCGGGCCAGCGCCGAGGACTCCCAGGGCGCGCAGTTTTTCATCGTCTACCAAGAAAGCTCGATACCAGGCGGATACAGTGTATTTGGGCATGTCACGTCCGGACTCGAGGCCATCGAGGCGGTCGCCGCCGCCGGCACCGAGGACGGGGGAACGGACGGGCGTCCCGCCACTACCGTGACGATCGATGGGATTGAACTACAGTGACCACCCCACCTGACGCCAGCGCCGCGCCGGTTCCCCCGGCCGACGATGCCGCCGCGCCGCTCCTAGACACCCCGCCCAGCCAATCCGCCGCCGAACCAGCCGCGCCGCTCCCCGAACCGGCGGCCGAGCCAACAGAGCCCGCCGAACCGGCCGAACCGGAAGCGGCCGACGCGGCGCCGGCGCCCGAACCCCCGGTCGCACCGGCGCAACCGGCCACGCCTGCGCCGGAACAGCCGGCCGGGCCGGAAGCGGCCGACGCGGCCCCGGCGCCCGAACCGCCGCCGGCCGAACCCGGCGAACCGGCGGCGGCGTCATCGGACACCGGTCAGGACTCGGCGCCCGTGGCCGGACCGACGGCGCCCAAACCGGGACCGCGGCCCAGTCCGCCGCCGAAGCCGGGGCCGCCGGCTAGGCCGGGACCGCGTGCCGCCGCCCCGGCGCCCCGGCCGGCCGCCGCGCCGACCCACTCCGACGAGGACATCGTCGGCGCCTCGGCTTGGGGCCGGGTCGATCCGGACGGCACGGTGTTCGTGACCGAGGGCAAGTCCGAACGAGCGGTCGGGCAATTCCCGGGCGTTGGCGCGGCCGAGGCGCTGGCCCTCTACGCCAGACGCTTCCTAGATCTCGAGGCCCAGGTCAAACTCTTCGAGGCGCGGGTCGAGCAGTTGTCCAAGCGCGACATCGACCAGACTCTGTCAAACCTCAAACAGGCCCTCGCCGAACCGGCCGCCGTCGGCGACTTAGACGGGCTGCGGGCGCGCTACCGGGCCGTCAAAGCCCACGCCGCCGCCGTGCGCCAGCGCATCGAGGCCGAACGGGCGGCCGCCAAATCCCAAGCCCTGGCCGAGCGCACGGCCCTAGTCGAACGCGCCGAGGCGATCGCCGAACAGCATTCCGACCAGGTCAATTGGAAACTGGCGTCGACTGAGTTGCGCGAGATCCTCGACGTTTGGCGCGAGGCCCAGCGTTCCGGACCGAAAATCGACCGGCCGACCGAAGACGAGCTGTGGCGGCGCTTCTCACACGCCCGGACCTCGTTCGACCGCAAACGGCGAGCCTTTTTCGCCGAACTGGACAAGCGCCAGGGCACCACCAAACTGGTCAAAGAGCAGATTGTCGCCGAGGCCGAAAAACTCGCCGGCTCGCAGGACTGGGCCGCCACCGGGCGCGAGTTCCGCGACCTGATGGAGCGTTGGCGGGCCGCCGGCCGGCTGTCGCGACGCGAAGACGACGCCCTGTGGGAGCGTTTCAGAGGCGCGCAAGATCAGTTCTTCCGCGCCCGCGACGCCCAGCACGCCGCCAACGACGCCGAACGCGAGGCCAATCTGACGGCCAAACTGGCGATTGTCGAGGAAGCCGAAAAACTGGTTCCGGTCCGCGACCTGCGCGCCGCCAAAGCCAAACTGCGCGAATTCGAGGACCAGTGGGACAAGATCGGCCATGTGCCGCGCCGCGACCAGGACCGGGTCGAGGCCCGCATGAAGGCGGTCGAGGATGCCATCAGAGTCGAGGAGGAACGCGCCTGGCGCAAGACCAACCCCGAGACGGTCGCCCGCATGGAGTCGATGACCAGTCAGCTTGAGGCGGTGATCGCCGGCCTGGAGCGCAAACTGGTCAAAGTCGAGGCGTCCGGCGACGCCACCGCCATCGCGGCCCTCAAAGAGGACCTCCGGGCCCGCCAGCAGATGCTCGACAACCTCCGGCGGTCGGCCGAACGCAGCTGGGAGTAAGCCCGCGCGGACTGACCGCGCTCACAGGTGGTGGCGGCCCGAACCGGTGATCCGGTAGGCGTCGAACACGCCGTCGACCCGGCGAATGGCGCTGAGCACGGCGTCGAGGTGGGAAGTGTCGGCCAACTCGAAGACGAACCGGTTGATCGCCACCCGGTCTTTGGTGGTCGAGACCTCCGCCGAAAGAATGTTGACATGGGCCTCGGACAGGGCCTTGGTCACATCCGACAACAGGTGGTGGCGGTCCAACGCCTCGACCTGAATCTGCACCAGATAGGAGCCTTGGGCGTGGTCGCGCCAAGCCACCTCGACCATTCGCTCGGGCGAGTTCTTCTTGGCCGCCTCGATGTTGTTGCACTCCACCCAGTGGACCGAGACCCCGGAGCCGCGGGTGATGAAGCCGACTATCTCATCGCCCGGCACCGGGGTGCAGCAGCGGGCCAGTTTGACCCAGACGTCGTCGACCCCGTCCACCACGACGCCCGGATCGCCGCTGGCCCCGGCTGGGCCGAAACGGTGCGACAAGCCCGGACGGGTGACCTCGACCATGTCCTCTTCGTTGCCGGCCTCGCCGCCAAGCGAGGCGACCAGCTTTTCGACCATCGAATGGGCCGAATAGCGGCCTTCGCCGACGGCGGCGTAAAGCGCCGAAACGTCCGCCAACCGCAACTCGTTGGCCAAAGCCAACAAGGTCTCATGCGACATCAGGCGCTGAATCGGCAGGTTCTGCTTGCGCATCTCCTTGGCGATCTGCTCCTTGCCCCGCTCGACCGACTCCTCGCGCCGCTCTTTGGTGAACCACTGGCGGATTTTGTTGCGCGCCCGGGGAGACTTGACGAACACCAGCCAGTCCCGCGACGGACCCCTGTCCTCGGCTTTCGAGGTGAAGATTTCAACCACGTCGCCGGTCTGGAGTTCGGCGTCGAGGGCCACCAGGCGCGAGTTGACGCGGGCGCCAACAGTCCTATGGCCGACCTCGGTGTGGACGCAGTAGGCGAAGTCGACTGGCGTCGATCCGGCCGGCAGCGCCAACACGTCGCCTTTGGGCGTGAAAACGTAGACTTCCGCCTGCCCGATCTCATAGCGCAGCGAGTCGAGGAACTCGCCCGGGTCTTGGGTTTCGCGCTGCCAGTCGACCAGTTGGCGCAGCCAGTCCATTTCGGTGGGGCCGTTGGCGGTGGCGTGCGCGCCCTCTTTGTACTTCCAGTGCGCGGCCACGCCGTATTCGCTGCGCCGGTGCATTTCATGGGTTCGGATCTGGATTTCGACCGGTTTGCCGGCCGGTCCGATCACAGTCGTGTGAAGCGACTGGTACATGTTGAACTTGGGGCGGGCGATGTAGTCCTTGAACCGGCCCGGCACCGGGTTCCAGCGCGCGTGCATGGCGCCTAGCGCGGCGTAGCAGTCGCGCACCGAGTCGACCAGGATCCGGACCCCGACCAGATCGTAGATGTCGGCCAGATCGCGGCCCCGGACGATCATCTTCTGGTAGATCGAGTAATAGTGTTTCGGCCGCCCGGTCACCACGCCCTTGATCTTGTTGGCCCGCAAATCGGCTTTGACCTGCTCAGCCACCACTCGCAAGTATTCGTCCCGGGCGGGCGCGCGATCCGCCACGACCCGGACCACCTCTTCGTAGACACGCGGGTGGAGAGTCGCGAAAGACAGATCCTCCAACTCCCATTTGATGGTGTTCATGCCCAGGCGGTGGGCCAGCGGTGCGTAGATCTCCAGAGTCTCGCGGGCCTTTCGCTCGGCCGAGTCGGCCGAGACGTATTTCCAGGTTCTGGCGTTGTGCAGACGGTCGGCCAGTTTGATCAACAGCACCCGAATGTCCTTGGCGGTGGCGATGACCATTTTGCGGACCGTCTCCGACTGCGCCGCCTCGCCGTAGTCGACCCGATCAAGTTTGGTGACGCCGTCGACCAGCCGGGCGATCTCGTCGCCAAACTCGCGCCGCAACTCGGTCAACGAGTAATCGGTGTCCTCGACCGTGTCGTGTAACAAGGCGGCCGCCAAAGTCGAAGGGGTCAAGCCGAGTTCGGCCAGGATAGTGGCCACCGCCACCGGGTGGGTGATGTAGGGCTCGCCGTTCTTGCGGGTTTGGCCGCTGTGGACCCGTTCGGCGACCGCGTAGGCGCGCTCGACCAATTCGGCCGAGGCCTTGGGGTGGGAGGATCGCAGGGCGGCCAACACCGGCTCGAGGGCGGCCGGAGCGGCCGGATGGACGCGGAATCCAGGTAACCAGGACAGCGGGCCGGTGTGGACGCCAGACTCCACTTGCGTCTTGGGGCTGGCGCCGACATCGGTCATTGGCCAATTGTAGAGCCGTCGGCCGCCCGCCTCCCGGCTTTCCGCTGTTGGCGTAGACCGGGCCGGGCCGTCGAACCCCGGGG
>JAITKC010000135.1 GCA_031278665.1 Bifidobacteriaceae bacterium
TCACGCCCTATTCGCCGCTGGTCCGCCACGGGGCCGGGCCGGGCAAGCGGGTGGCGATCGTCGGCCTGGGCGGCCTGGGGCACATGGGCGTCCAGTTGGCGCACGCCATGGGCGCCGAGGTTTCGGTGCTCTCGCGCACACTTCGCAAACGCGAGCAGGGACTGGCGCTGGGCGCCGACCACTACCACGCGACATCGGACCCGGCCACTTTCCGGGACCTCAAATGGAGCTTTGACCTGATCGTCTCGACCGTCTCAGACGACATCGACGTCGACGCCTACGTCAAACTCTTGAAACTGGGCGGCGTGCTGGTGTTCGTCGGCCTGCCGCCGGACAAGCAGTCGTTCAAAATCGGCGAGTTGGCGAACGGGCACAAGACGATCACCGCCTCCAATATCGGCGGGATCGCCGCCACCCAGGACATGCTCGACTTCTGCGCCGCCCACGGACTGGCGGCCGAAATCGAGTTGATCACCGCAGACCAGGTCACAGCCGCCTACGACCGGGTGGTCGCGGGCGACGTCCGCTTCCGCGCCGTCATCGACATCGCCACGCTCTAGCCTCGCTCGGCCAAGATTGCCGCCACAGTCCGCCGATGCCGCCCGCCTCCACGGCGTCGAGGCGGGCGGCCAGGCGGGGCCGCGGCGAGACTAGACGGGGTAGCCGACCGGCCCGCGGTTGACGGCCAACCAATGGGTGCGGGTGAACTCCTCGATCACCCATTCGTCGTTGAAGCGCCCCAGGCCGGAGTTCTTCTCGCCGCCGAACATGACGTGGGCCTCGTCGCCGACGGTCTGGTCGTTGACGTGGGTCATACCGGCCTCGATCCGCGCCCCGAATTGGACGGCGCGCTCGATGTCGCCCGAGAACACCGCGCTGGACAGGCCATACTCGGTGTCATTGGCCATGGCCAGGGCGTCGGCCTCGTCGGCGGCCCGGATGATCGGCGCCAGCGGTCCGAAAGTCTCCTCGCGCGCCAACACCATGGACTGGGTGACCTCGGTGAACACATGCGGCGGCAAGACCTGGCCTTGCGGTTCGCCGCCCAGCAATTGGACGCCGCCTTCGGCCCGGGTCTGGGCGATCTTGGCCACCAAGCCGTCCAGTTGGGACTTGTTGATAATCGGCCCGACCAGCACCTCGGGGTCGGCCGGGTCGCCGTATTTCAGGCCCCGCGCGTGCTCCACAAAAGCCTCGACGAACTGGTCGTGGATCGAGGCGTCGACGATTATCCGGTTGGTGCTCATGCAAATCTGGCCCTGGTGCAGGAACCGGCCGAAAACGGCGGCGACGGCGGCCTGTTCGACGTCGGCGTCATCGAGCACCACAAACGGCGCGTTGCCGCCCAACTCCAGGCTGATCCGCTTGAGGCGCCGCCCGCCCACCGCCACCGCGCCGACGTGCTGGCCGACTTCGGACGAGCCGGTGAACGAGATCAGCCGGGGCGCCTCGTGTTCGACCAAATAGTCGCCGACCTCGCCGCCGGACCCGACCACCACGCTGAGCAGCCCCTTGGGCAGCCCCGCCTCCTCCAACACTTTGGCCACCAACAGACCGCCGGTCACCGGCGTGTCGCTGGCCGGTTTCAACACCACCGAGTTGCCCAGGGCCAGGGCCGGCATGACCGACCGCATCGACAAAATGAACGGGAAGTTCCAGGGGCTGATCACCGTGATCACCCCGAGCGCCTGACGCAGGACGCGGTTCTCGGTGGCCGGCACGTCCGAGGGTTTGATCAAACCGTGCGCCCGGTACGGCATGGCGGCCTGGAGCGGCGCCGCCCCCGCCACCAGCCCAGCCTCGAACCCGGCCTTGAACCGGGCCGAGCCGGACTCGTGGATCAGCCAGTCGACTATCTCGTCTTGGCGCTCGGCCAGGATTCTTCCGGCCTCGGCGATCACGCCGGCGCGCCGGGCCGGGGCCGCCTCGCCCCATTCGCGCTGCGCTTCGATCGCCGCGGCGTAGGCCTGGTCGACGTCGTCCCTCGAGGCCAACCTGATTGTGGTCAGCGTCTGGCCGGTGTACGGGTCGATGTCGGGCGCCTCTTTGGCGGAGCCGCCCTCACGCCACTCGCCGGCGATGAATTGCTTGTCGAAGCCGCTGTAGGCGGCCTTGTCCGTTGCCATGTGGTCAATTCCTTCCTTGATCGACTTGGGGGTCTGGGCGGGCTTCGTCGTCGAAAGACTCCGCCGCGCGAACGGATCGGATTCGGCCGCGCCGCGCGGGTCCACCGGCCCGGCGGGTCCCACCGCCCAGGCGGTCCGAGGTCAAGCCGAACCGGCGCGGTCGTCTTCGACGCTAGCACTCGCCCGCCGCTCGCGGAACCCCCTAAAGGGTGGCCGCCCGAGGTCTCAGCCCGCGCCCCGGCGGCCCCGATCAGGCCCCCCAAATACCGAGCCGACCAGGCCTTTCGCGCCCCGCAGGCCCCGCCGCCGGCCGCCGGACCCCGCCGCCGCCGGGGCGGCCCGCGACCTATTCGCCGGGCCGGACCACCACTTTCAGGTTTTCCGGATTGCCCGATGCCGCCAGCGCCGCCGGCACGTCCGCCAAGCCAAACGTTTGGGTCACCAGGGCGTCCATATCGACCCGGCCCGAGGCTATCAGCCCGATCGCGATAGGCCAGGTGCCCGCGTAACGGAAGATGCCGGTGACGGTCAGCTCGCGCGCCTGGATGCGCCCGACCGGCAGCAGCACGTCATCGGCCCCCATGCCGACCAGGACCGCCCGGCCGTTCGGTCCGAGGGCGGCGATGCCGTCGCGGACGGCCCGCTCGACCCCGGCGGCGTCGATGAAGGCGTCGACGTCCAATCCCAGTTTGGCGATGTCGTCGGCGACCGGGTCGATCACCTCGGTGGCGCCGAAGGACAGCGCCCGCCGCCGCCGGGCGGCGATCGGGTCGGAGACGAACACGCTGGTCGCGCCGTAGGCGCGGGCGACCTGCGCCATGATCACGCCGATCGGCCCGGCCCCGGCGATCAAAACTGACGCGCCGGGCTTGATGGCGGCCTTCTCGGCGCTCCAAATGCCGACCGACAGCGGCTCGCACAGGGCGCCGGCCTCGATCGACACGTCATCGGGCAAGACGTAGGCGTAGTCCTGTTGGATCACGGCGAACTCGCTGAAGGCGCCGTCGATCGGCGGAGTGGCGTAGAACTCCATAGCCGGGCAGAGGTTATAGCGCCCGGCCTTGCATTGCGCGCAGGTGCGACAGGCGCGCTGCGGCTCGATCGAAACGCGCTGGCCTATCCGCTCGGCCGGAACGTCGGCGCCGACCGCGGCGATCACGCCGGCCGCCTCGTGCCCCAGGATCATCGGCTGCGCGACCACGAAGTCGCCGATCCGCCCGTGTTTGAAGTAGTGGACGTCGGACCCGCAGACTCCGACCGCGCCGACCCGGACCAACACCTGGTCGGGGTCTAATTTCGGAGTGGGAACGGTCTCCAGGGCCACTTCGCCCACGGCTTTGAGGACGCTGGCGCGCATTGTCTGGGGCACTGACGCGATCTGCCGGTCAGGCGACATCGCGGTCTCCTTTCAGTTGGACGCCGGGCGCGGCGCCCGGTTGCGCTCGAAGCCTAGTCCGCGCCCGCTCAGTTGGCTATGCTTAGCGCTCAAACGAGCGGAGGCGGAAGTCGCATGATCGGACCGGAACGCCAGTTGTCCCTGGCCTTGGCGGCGCGGCGACACTACCTCGAAGGGCGCTCAAAAGTGGCGATCGCCGAGGAGTTCGGGCTCAGCCGTTTCCAAGTGGCGCGGATGCTCGACCAGGCGCGGGAACTCGGCATAGTGCGGTTCGTGGTCGACTTGCCGGGCCCCGTCGACGGCCCCCGGTCGCTGGCGCTGCGCGAGCGCCTGGGCCTGCGCCGAGCGGTGGTGGTCGCCACCGCGAACGACGACCCAGACGCCCGCCGCGCCTCGCTTGGACGCGCCGCCGCCGCTTTGGCCGCCGAGATCATCACGCCCATCGACGTGGTCGGGGTGACGGCCGGACGGACGCTCAACATGATGGCGCGGGCCATGGCCCCCATAACCGCCGCCGGCGTGGTTCAACTGGCCGGCGCCGCCGGCCCAATCCAGGCCACCGCCGTCGAAGTGGTGCGGCGCTTCTCGCGCGCCTGTAACGCGCCGGTTTATCCGCTCTACTGCCCGCTCTTGGCGTCAGACGCCGCCGCCGCCCGCGTGCTGCGCCGTCAGCCCGAGATCCGGCGCGCGCTTGAGCGGATCGCCTCGGTCACCGTCGCCTGGGTGGCAATTGGCGCCTGGGACCCGCCCGACTCCGAACTGCCCGGCAATTCGGCCCTGGCCGAGGTCATCGCCTCGCTGCCGGGCCAGGCGGAAATCGCCGCCGACGTCGGCTGCGTCCTGTTGACCGGCGACGGGCGGGCGTTGGCCGCCGCCGAGCGGCTCGGGGTCGGCGCCTCGGCCAGCCAACTGCGGGCGATCCCAGACGTCGTCGCCGTGGCCGGCGGCGCGCTCAAGGCGGCGGCGATCGCCGCCGCGATCGCCTCCGGGGTGGTTCGCTCCCTGGTCACCGACGTGGCGGCGGCCAGGGTCTTACTGGGCGAGAACTGACGCCCAAGGCCGCCAAGGCGGCGCGAAGGCGGCGACGGCGGCGCGAGATCAAGGGCGCGGGCTCAAGGGCGCCAGATCAAGCTGGTTCGCTCTCAACCGGAGCGTCGCGCCGCCAAAACGGGGCGATCTGTTTGAGCGGCGGCAGGCCCTCGGCCAGCCGGCGGCGGTTGACCCGGCGGTCGTGGAAATGGCTGACGATCACCGCCCCGAAGTAAAGGACGCAAATCGGCGTCGCCAACACCAGCATGGTCAGCACGTCCGGCGTCGGCGACGCCACGGCGGAGAAGGCGAACGCCAACACGACGGCCCAGCGCCAGCCCTTCAACCAGGTGGCGGCCAGAACCGCGCCGGCCAAGTTGAGGGCGACCATGAACACCGGCACCACGCAGCCCAGTCCAAACGCCCCCAGCAATCGCATCACGAAAGTCAGATAGACCTGCGCGTCGATTATGTTGAACGCCCCTTTCGGGGTGAAACCGGTCAATATGGACACGGCATTGGGCAGGACCCACCAGGCCAGCATCGCCCCGCCTATGAACAACGGGACCGCGGCGGCCACAAAGCCGATCGCCCCGCGCCGCTCCTTGCTGGTCAGACCCGGCGTCACAAAGGCCCATAGCTGATAGAGCCACCAGGGACAGGACATGAACATGCCGAGGAAGAAAGACACCTTGAGTTTCAAGTCGAAAGAGGCCGCGACCGTCGAAAAATTCAACGTCACCGTTCCCGACCGCTCGGCGGCGGCCTTGGCCAGCGGGTCCATCAACGCCCCGAGCAACGGATCGTAAACAAACCAGCCGGCCACGGCCCCCACGACCACACCGGCCGCGCTCAAGAAAAGCCGGTTGCGAAGCTCGACCAGGTGTCCGCCGAGCGACATGCGCGCGCCGGGCGCGCGCCGGCGCGGCAAACGGATCATACGATCAAACGGTCGCGCCGTCGGTCGGCTTGGCCGTGCCCGCCGCCTTGGGTTCTACCGCCGCGTTTGTGGCGCCGCCGACGTCGTCGTCGGCGACGTCTTTGATCTCGGTCTTGATGATACGCAGCGACTGGCCGACCGACTTCGCCAGATCGGGCAGGCGCTTGGCGCCGAACAGAAGTAGGACGACCACGACCAGGACAATGATGTGCCAGGGTTGAAGCGCGTTGTGCAGCATGATAAGACTCCGATGCAGAT
>JAITKC010000338.1 GCA_031278665.1 Bifidobacteriaceae bacterium
CGGGGGCCTGCCCGCCGGGGCCGTCGGCGGAGCTCACAGCGCCCCGGCGATCGCCGCCCAGGCCTCGTCCAATTTGGAGCCGTCGGCGCCGCCGCCCTGGGCCAGACCCGGTTTGCCGCCGCCGCCGCCGCCCAGAACTTTGGCGGCCAGGGCGACCAAAGACCCGGCCTTCAGACCGACCCTCTGAGCGGCATCGTTCACCGCCACCGCCACCAGGCCCCGGCCGCTGGCCGCGTCGCGCGACCCCAGCGCCACCACCGCCGGCTCGCCCTGCCCCAAACGGGCGCGGACGTCGGCCGCCAGATTGCGCAAATCGTCGCCGGCGGCATCGTCCAAAGTGGCCGTAACCAGGCGAACCTCGCCGATCTGGCGGGCCGACGCGGCCAAAGCCGGCGCCTCGGCCGCCAACCGGGCCGAACGCAACGCCGCCAACGCCTTGTCGGCCTCCCTGAGCTTCGAAACCAGAGCGCCGACCCGGTCGACCAACTCGTCCGGGCGGACTTTCAACACCTCCGTCAACTGCGACACCAGCAGGTGCTCTTTGGCCTGGTGGGCGTAGGCGCCGTCGGCCACCAAGGCCTCGACGCGGCGCACGCCGGAGCCGATCGAGGCCTCGCCGAGCAGGCTGACGCGGCCAAGTTCGCCCGAGCGGCGCATATGCGTGCCGGCGCAAAGCTCGCGCGACCAGTCCCCGCCAATCGACACCACCCGCACGATTTCGCCGTATTTCTCCCCGAACAACGCCATCGCGCCCAACTCGTGGGCCTGGTCGAGCGGCATCAACTGCTCGGTCACCTCGAGATCCTCGGCCAACATGGTGTTGACCCGCTCCTCGATCTCGCCCAGGACCGACTGCGGCACCCCGGACCCGTAGCGGAAGTCGAACCGCAGCCGCGACGGCGCGTTCTCGGAGCCGGCCTGGGTGGCGGTCGAGCCGAGCTGTTCGCGCAACGACTTGTGGACCATGTGGGTGGCGGTGTGGGCGCGCGAAATCGCCCGCCGCCGGGCCACGTCGATCCGGCCCAGGCCCTGGTCGCCGACCGCCAAACCGCCCTCGATCAGACGGCCCCGGTGGACGCTGAGACCCTTGATCGGGCGTTGGACGTCATCGACCTCGAAAACGGCGCCGGAGTCGAACTCGATAGTCCCCTGATCGGCCAACTGGCCGCCGGCCTCGGCGTAGAACGCCGTCCGGTCCATTATCAGCTCCAGGGCCGCCGGCGCCCGGGCCGCCGGCGCCGGCTGGCCGTCCAAGATCAGAGCCGCCAGGCGGCCGCGAGACTCGAAATCGGTGTAGCCGGTGAAGTCGGTCAACCCGACCTGGCCGGATAGCTCCTGGTACAGCGAGGTGTCGGTGTGCCCGGTCTTCTTGGCGGCGGCGTCCGCCCGCGCCCGCTCGCGCTGTTCGCGCATCAACCTCCGGAAAGCCGCCTGGTCCACGTCGAGCCCCTGTTCGGCGGCGATCTCCAGGGTCAGGTCGATCGGGAAGCCGTAGGTGTCGTGCAGTTGGAAGGCGTCGCGCCCGCTGAGGGCGGCCCGCCCGGCCGCGCGGGTCTGGGCGATGGCGGCGTCCAAAATAGTCACCCCGCCCGCCAGGGTGCGCAAGAAGGACTCCTCCTCGGCGTAGGCGGTGCCCGAAATCCGCTCCCAATCGCGTTCGAGTTCCGGATAGGAGGCTTTCATGGCGTCCTTCGAGACTTCGAACAGCTCCGGGAAGACCGGCTCCGACACCCCGAGCAGGCGGACCGAGCGGACCGCCCGCCGCAGCAGCCGCCGCAGCACATAGCCGCGGCCCTCGTTGGACGGCGTCACACCGTCGCCGATGACCATCAAACCGGACCGGACGTGGTCCGCTATCACCCGCATCCGGACGTCGGCCTGGTGGTCGGCCCCGTAGGAGCGGTTCGTCAACTCCTCGACCCGCCGGATGACCGGCACCACCTCGTCTATCTCATACAGGTTGGCGACGTCTTGCAGCAGGTAGGCGACTCTCTCCAAGCCCATGCCGGTGTCGATGTTCTTCTGCTCCAATTCGCCGAGCAGCGGATAGTCCTCCTTGGCGCCGCCGGCGCCGCGCTCGAACTCCATGAAGACCAGGTTCCAGATTTCTAAGAAACGGTCCTCGTCGACCACCGGGCCGCCATCCGGGCCAAAGTCCGGCCCCCGGTCGACATAGATCTCCGAACACGGCCCGGCCGGGCCGGGCTGGCCGGTCGACCAGAAGTTGTCCTTGACGCCGCGTCGCTGGATGCGCTCGGCCGCCAGTCCGGCGACCTTTTTCCAGAGCCGGGCGGCCTCGTCGTCGTCGTTGTAGACGGTCACCCAGATCTTGTCCGGGTCGAAGCCGTAGCAGCCGTCCGCCTGGGCGCCGGTGACCAATTCCCAGGCCTGCGCTATGGCCCCCTCCTTGAAATAGTCGCCGAATGAGAAGTTGCCGTTCATCTGGAAGAACGTGCCGTGGCGGGTGGTCTTGCCGACTTCCTCGATGTCGCCGGTGCGCAGACACTTTTGGACCGAGGCGGCCCTGGACCAGGGGGCCGGCACCTGGCCCAACATATAGGGGATGAACGGCACCATGCCGGCCACCGTGAACAGCAGCGACGGGTCTTCGCTGATCAGCGAGGCCGACGGGACCACGACGTGGCCGCGGCTCTGGAAGTGGGCCAAGAAGCGCTGGCGGATCTCCGAAGTGCGCATTTGCTCGCCTCAGCCGGTCACTCGGTCGTCAGTTGTTTTCAGCAGGGCGCGACGCAGTTCGGCCTCGCGTTCCGCCGCCGCCCGGCGCGCCTGTTCGGCGAAGGCGCCGGCCGCTTGGACGGCTTGGTCCAGCCTTTGCACGATGCCGCCGGGAGACACCGCCCGCTTGGCCGCGTCGAAGCGCCGGTAGGCCCACACCGCCAAGCCCAGGCCGGCGGCCGCGCCCAGCGCCAGGCAGAACGCCGTCCAGACCAGCCGTCGCATCGTCAGTCCCCTCGCCCTTGGCGGGCGGACCAATCGCCGCTCTGTTTGCCGCCCTGTTTAGCGCCCGGTCTTGCGCCGCGCCTCGGCCGAAGGTCTGCCAGGGCGGTTCTGACCCCGTGGGTGAACGCCGCCAATTTGATCAGCGGACCGCCCACGGTGGCGGCGATCAGCGCCGTCAAGGCCGAGACGTTCTGCGACACGTCCGCCGCCGCGGTGGTGACGGCGTCGACCTTTTCCAGTTGCGAGTTGGCCTGGGCCGCCGCGGCCGCGGCCTCGTCCAATAGCGGCAGCGCGTGGTCGGTCAACTCCTTGACCGACCGGGTGGCCTCTTCGAAGACCCGGCCGAGCCTGAGCACCGGCACGGCCAACAGCCCGACCAACGCCACCAAAGCCAGCGCCGCGATCAAGCCGGCGACCTCGCCGAGGGTCATGGCGGCCTCCTTTAGCGGGAGTAGTGCTCGACGACCAGTTGGACGTCGCAGATGATTGGGACCTCGGAGCGCTTCGGCGCCCGGACCAACTGGGCCCGCAGGCGCTCCAGGTTGACGTCCAAATACTCCGGGATCTGCCAGACCTGGGCGTCGCGGTGGGCGCCGGCGGCGGCCACCTGGAAAGGCACCATAGTCTGCGACTTCGGCTTGATCATGATGATCTGGCCGGCCTTGACCCGGAACGACGGGCGGTCGACCAGTTTGCCGTCCACCAAGACATGGCGGTGGACCACCACCTGGCGGGCCTGGAAGATAGTCCGGGCGAAACCAGACCTGAGGACCAGCGAGTCGAGCCGCGACTCCAACAACTCGACCAGCGCCTCACCGGTCAGGCCCGGCTGTTTGCGGGCGTCTTGGAAAGCCCGCACGATCTGCTTCTCGCGCAGTCCGTATTGGGCCCGCAGGCGCTGCTTCTCACGCAGCCGGATGGCATAGTCAGATTCGGTCCGCCGCCGTCCCCGGCCGTGTTCGCCCGGCGGGTAGGGCCGCTTGTCGAAGTATTTGACGGCTTTCGGGGTCAGGGCCAGTCCCAAGGCCCTCGATTCGCGCACCTGGCGGCGCGCGCGACGCACTGAGGTCATCGCGGTCACTCCTGTTCGTGTCAATCCGAATCGCGTCCCGCCGCCAAGCGACGGCACGTGGGGCCAACACTGACGGCTAAGGCCCCAGGGCACCCAGGCGGGCGCGCCGACCGACAACTCTACCATCGCCTCCGGCCGGACCTCCCAGCCCCGGCCGGGTTGCCCGGCCCGCGCCGGCCCGCCGCCGGCCCGCCGCCGGTCAGCGGCCCCTGATCGCGTCGAAAGGCTTGACCAGCCGAAGCAATCCCACCACCGCCAAGGCGACCAGCGCCAACAGGGCGGCGGTCCGCAGACAGTCCCAGGCGGTCAGGGCCAGGGTGACACCTTCCAGCCGGGGCGCCAGCGCGGTGGCGGCCAGCAGAGCGCCGGCCCCGCCCGGAGCCGCCACAGTGAACGCGAACTCGGTCGCCACCATCGCCGCCAGGCCGCCCCCGCGCATCCCCAACAGGCCATACAGTCCCAGGTCGGCTCGCCGCGACAACCACAAGGCGGCCTGGAACGCCAAGACGAAGACCGCCACCGCCGCCGGCGCCCAACGCGACAGGCGGTTGGACAACTCGTCGACCGGGCTGGCGCCCAACGGCGCCCCGGCCATCGCCGACGTCACCAACACTCGGGCCGGTTCGTCGAACCAGCCGACTAAGAGTTCGTCCAGCCCGGCGCGGGCGCCGGGCTCGGCCTCGACCAGGCAACTGATCAGCTTGCCGACCGGCGGGGCGGTCACCACCAGCGAGTTGTCGAGCCCGGTGAGCCGCGTCAGACCGGGGGCGACCTCGGCCTCCAGCAGACTGAAGGCCGCATCGCCGAGCGGTCCGGCCGAGTTGGTCGGATCGGCCGGGGCGCCCGACTCGCCGCCGCCCGC
>JAITKC010000078.1 GCA_031278665.1 Bifidobacteriaceae bacterium
CCGTTCAGCGCCGTCGACCCGATTGTGCGAGCCCAGTTACAAGACGAGTTCCTGCGCATCCAGCGCGACGAGGGCAAGACAATCGTCCTGGTCACCCACGACATCGACGAGGCGCTCAAACTGGGCGACCAGGTCGCCGTCATGCGGGCCGGCGGCAAACTGGCCCAGATCGCCACGCCGCGGGAACTGCTGACGGCCCCGGCCGACGAGTTCGTCGCCGACTTCGTCGGCCGCGACCGCGGCTACCGGTCGCTCGGGTTCTTGGGCGGCGGGCCGGGCCTCGGCGTAATCGCCGAGCCGACTGTCCGCCTGGGCGCGACGCGCGCCGAAGCCGAGGCCGCCACCGACGACGACTGGCTGCTCGTGGTCGACGCCGACCGGCGGCCCCTGGGCTGGGTCGATCTCAGGCGGCTGACGGGCGAGGTGACGGCATCGGACCTCAACCTGGCGGGAACTGTGGCGGCGGGCGGCGGAACGCTGCGGCAAATCCTCGACGCCGCGCTGTCCGCCCCCAGCCGGCGCGGCGTGATAGTCGACGCGGACGGGGCGGTCGGCGGATCGGTCACCGCCGCGGCCGTGGTCGCCGCGATCCCGGAACTGCACGCCGAGGCGGTCCGGCCGTGAACTTCGACTGGATCGGCCGCGAAGCCGACCGGATCGGCGAACTGCTGGTCTGGCACCTGGGGCTGTCGGTGATACCGGTTGTCGCCGGGTTGGCCCTGGCCCTGCCGCTGGGCTGGTTGGCGCACCGCGGGCGCTGGTTCAAGTCGGCGCTGTTGAGCGCCGCCGGACTGCTTTACACGGTTCCGTCGCTGGCCTTGTTCGTGCTCCTGCCCTCGGTCCTCGGCACCAAAATCCTCGACCCGGTCAACGTGGCCGTCGCTTTGACCATATATACGGTGGCGCTGCTGGTGCGCACCGTCTGCGACGGGCTCGACTCGGTGCCGGTCGAGACGGTCCGGGCGGCGACGGCCATGGGCTACCGTTCGGCCCATCGGCTGGTGGCGGTGGAGTTGCCGGTCGCCGTGCCGGTGATCGCCGCCGGCTTGCGGGTGGCGGTGGTCTCAAACGTCTCGATCGTCTCGGTGGCGGCGTTGATCGGCGCCGAGCAACTCGGGTTGCTTTTCACCCAGGGCGCGCAACTGCGCTTTCTGACGCCGATAGTGGTCGGGATAGTCCTGTGCTTGGCGTTGGCGTTGGCGCTGGACGGGATAGTCGTCTGGCTGGGCCGGGCGCTGACGCCCTGGACTGCGAAAGCGGGGGCGGCGTGATCGACTACTTGCTCGACCCGGCGCATTGGACCGGTCCCGGCGGGGTGGGGACGCTGGTCGGCGAACACCTCTTCTACACCGCCGTGGCGTTGGCGGTGGCCGGGATAATCGGCGTCCCGGTGGGGCTGTACGTGGGGCACACCGGCCGGGGGACTTTCCTGATCGCCGGCTTCGCCAACGCCCTGCGCGCCCTGCCGACGCTTGGCCTGGTGGTCCTCCTGGTGATGGTGTTGGCCCCGGTTTTCGCCTCCGGCCTGGCCTTTGTCGTGCCGAGTATCGCGGTGCTGGTGCTACTGGCCGTCCCGCCGATTATGACGAACACCTACGCCGGGGTGCGAGCCGTCGACCCGGCGGCGGTCGACGCCGCCGTCGGGATGGGGTTGCGCCCGCTGCGGGTGCTGTTCTCGGTCCAGACGCCGTGCGCGATGCCGCTCATCCTGTCGGGTTTTCGAGGCGCGACCCTGCAGGTCATCTCGACCGCCACAGTGGCCGCCTACGTCTCGCTGGGCGGGCTGGGCCGCCTGATAATCGACGGCCGGGCCCAGAACGACTACGACAAGATGCTCGGCGGGGCGGTGCTGGTGGCCATGTTGGCGCTACTCGTCGACCTGACCCTCGGCCTGCTCGGCCGGGTGGCCGTTTCCCCCGGCCTGCGCCGCCACGCCCAGGCGGCCGGATGAACGCCCGGGATGCCCCGGAACGCGCCGGAACACGCCGGAACGCGCCGCCAGGCGCCGTGTTCTGGCCCTATTTGTCGAGCGGCGGTTGCGAACCCCGGCTTGGAAACACAACCATCTCAAATAATCCACTCCGCGTGGGAAAGGACAGTCCGATGAAAACGACCGAAGCCTTTGGCAATCAGACCGCGAAAGCCGCCAGGCCCCGGGTTAAGTCGCTCGCCTTGGCCGCCGCCTTGATTTCGACCCAGGCGCTGGGTTTGGCGGCCTGCGGCGGCGACGAGGCGCCGGGCGGCGACGCCGGCGGCGACCAGAGCGCGCAAAGCCAGAAAATCATAGTCGGCTCGGCCGACTTCCCGGAGAGCCAGTTGCTGGCCACGATCTACGCCCAAGCCCTGACCGGCGCCGGATTCGAGGCCTCGACCAAACTGTCGATCGGCAGCCGCGAGGTCTATATCCCGGCGCTGCTCGACGGCTCGATCAACTTGCTGCCGGAATACACCGGCGCGACTCTGAGCTACCTCGAGGCCTCGGCCGGCGTCTCCAGCCCCGAAGACGTGGCCGCCAAACTGGCCGAAGTCCTGCCCGAAGGCGTGACTATGCTGACGCCATCGGACGCCCAAGACTCCGACGTGCTGGCGGTGGCCCCCGAGACGGCCGAGAAGTACGGCCTGAAGACAATCGAGGACCTCGCCCCCCACGCCGGGGAACTGGCTCTGGGCGGCCCGCCGGAATGGGAGACCCGCCACGAGGGACTGGTCGGCCTGAAAGAGGTTTACGGCCTTGAATTCAAGGAATTCACGGCCCTGGACGCCGGCGGCCCGCTGACTATCGCCGCCCTGGCGAACGGCCAGGTGGGCGCCGCCGACCTGTTCTCGACCCTGCCGGCGATGGCCGACTTCGTCGCTTTGGAGGACAACAAGAACCTCTTCCCGGCCCAGAACATTGTCCCCATCGCGGCCGACGCCATCGTCACCGACAAACTGGTCGAAGTGCTCGACGCGGTCTCGGCGGCGTTGACCACCGCCGACCTGATCGAGATGAACGCGCGCCTGGACGCCCAGGAGTCGATCGACGACGTCGCCGCCGACTGGCTGGCGGCAAACGGCCTCGGCTAATTAGGCGAAGGCTCCCGATCACCAAAGGAGTGACAGCGATGACGACAAGCCGCGTGGTCCGAGCCCCCAGGGGGACCAAGTTGACGGCCAAGAGCTGGCAAACCGAGGCCCCTTTGCGGATGCTGATGAACAACCTCGACCCCGAGGTCGCCGAACGCCCGGAGGAGCTAATCGTCTACGGCGGGACTGGCAAGGCGGCGCGCGACTGGGCCAGTTTCGACGCGATCGTGCGGGCGTTGACGGATCTCGAGGGCGACGAGACGCTGCTGATTCAATCGGGTAAGCCGGTGGGGGTGTTCCGGACCAACGTCTGGGCGCCGCGCGTGCTCCTGGCGAACTCGAATCTGGTTGGCGATTGGGACAACTGGCCGGAATTCCGCCGCCTCGAGGCGGCGGGACTGACTATGTACGGGCAGATGACGGCCGGCTCGTGGATCTACATCGGCACGCAGGGGATTCTGCAGGGGACGTTCGAAACTTTCGCCGCCGTCGCCCGCAAACGCTTTGGCGGGAGTTTGGCCGGCACGTTGACGCTCACCGGCGGCTGCGGCGGCATGGGCGGGGCGCAGCCGCTGGCCGTCACCCTCAACGGGGGCGCGGCGCTGATTGTCGACGTCGACGAGGCGCGTCTGCGCCGGCGCGCCGCCAAACGCTACCTGGACGAGGTCGCGACCGACGTCGACTCGGCCCTGGAACGGGTCGTCGAGGCCAAAGCCCAGGGCCGGGCCTTGTCGGTGGGCGTGGTGGGCAACTGCGCCGACGTGCTCCCGCTCCTGGCGGAGCGGGGCGCGCCGGTCGACATCGTGACAGACCAGACCTCCGCCCACGACCCGCTGAGCTATCTGCCCCGCGGAATCGCCTTTGACCAGTGGCGTCAGCGGGCGGCGAGCGACCCCGAGGACTTCACCCGGCGGGCCCGCGCCTCGATGGCCGCGCACGTCGCGGCCATGGTCGCCTTCCAGAAACGCGGCGCCGAGGTGTTCGACTACGGCAACTCGATCCGCGACGAGGCCCGGCGGGGCGGCTACGCCGAAGCGTTCGCCTTTCCGGGTTTCGTCCCGGCCTATATCAGGCCGCTGTTCTGCGAGGGCATGGGCCCGTTCCGGTGGGTGGCGCTTTCCGGCGACCCGGCCGACATCGCCGTCACCGACCAGGCGATCGTCGACCTGTTCCCCGACAACGCCAACTTGGCCAGGTGGATCGCCGCCGCCCGCGAGCATGTCGAATTCGAAGGCCTGCCGGCCCGCATCTGCTGGCTAGGCTACGGCGAGCGGGCCAAGGCCGGTTTGCGGTTCAACGAACTGGTGGCGGAGGGCAAGATTTCGGCTCCGATCGTGATCGGCCGCGACCATCTCGACGCCGGCTCGGTGGCTTCGCCCTACCGGGAGACCGAGGCGATGGCCGACGGCTCTGACGCGATCGCCGATTGGCCCATCCTGAACGCGCTGGTCGGAGCGTCATCGGGGGCCACCTGGGTGTCCGTGCACAACGGCGGCGGGGTGGGGATAGGCCGGTCGATCCACGCCGGCCAAGTTTCGGTGGCCGACGGCACGGCCTTGGCGGCCGCCAAACTGGAGCGCTTGCTGTCCAACGACCCCGGCATGGGCGTGATCCGCCACGTCGACGCCGGTTACCGGCGCGCGCTGGCGGTGGCCGACCAGCGCGGGGTGCGCGTGCCGATGCGCCCGCCCCAGGCGCCCGCGCCGGCTCCCGCGCCGGCTCCCGCGCCAGTTCTCGCCGACGGGTCCGAAGGCTGACATGGCCGGTTGCGCGCCCGTCTGCTTTGACGCCGGGCCGAGCGCGATAGCCGACTTCGCGCGCCTGGCGCGGGGGGCGGAGTTGCGAATCGGCGCCGACGTGCTGGCCCGAGTCGAGCGCGGACGCGAGCTGGCCGGCCGCCTGGTCGAATCCGCGCGCGCCCGAGGTGAGCCGATTTACGGTCTTTCCACCGGGGTCGGAGACCTCTACGACCAGGTCGGCGCCCCCCAGGACCCGGCCGGCGCCCAAATGGGGCTATTGCGCAGCCACGCCTGCGCGGTGGGGCGCCCGCATGGCCAGGCGGCTGTGCGCGCGATCATGGGGGCGCAGATCAAAGCCTTGGCGCAGGGGCGCAGCGCAGCGCGACCGGTCCTGATCGAGACGATGGCGCAGATGCTCAACCGGGGAGTCGTGCCGATCGCCCCGTCCCAGGGTTCGGTCGGCTACTTGACCGCGACCGCGCACATCGGTTTGGCGGTCTTCGGCGAGGGCGAGGCCTGGTTCGCCGGCCGTCGCCTGGCGGCGGCCGAGGCGCTGGCGGCGGCCGGAATCGCCGGTTTGTCCCCGGGGCCGCGCGAGGGACTGGCCCTGATCTCCGGCACCTATGAGATCTCCGGGATCGGGGCGTTGGCGGCGCACGCGGCGCGAGGCCTGGTCGGTGTGGCCGACTTGGCGGCGGCGATGTCGTTGGAGGCGCTGCGCGGCAACACGCGCGGTTACGACGCCCGCGTCCAGTCGATGCGGCCGCACCCGGGTCAAATCGAGACCGCCCGCCGCCTGCGCGCCCTGCTGGCCGGCAGCCAGATCGTGGCCGCCAATCGCGCCCACCGATTACACGATCCGCTTAGCTTGCGCTGCGTCCCCCAGGTCCACGGGTCGGTCCGGGACGCGCTCGACTATGTCGAGACCGCTTTGACCACCGAGCTGAACGCGGTCACCGACAACCCGGTGTTCGTGGTCGCCGGGGAGGGGGCCGAGGCGTTGGCGTCGTTGTCCGATGCCGACGCGGCCGGTTTCGGCGGCGAGCGCGCCGGGGAGGGGGCCGAGGCGTTGGCGCTGCCCAACGGCAACGGCCACGGCGCTCCCGTCGCGCTGGCCCTGGACTTGTTGGCGATCGCCGTGGCCGAGATTTCGACGATGTCCCAGGCGCGGTCCGACCGGTTGACGAACGCGCACGTCAGCGAGTTGCCGCCGTTCCTGGCGGGCGGGGCGGCGGGGATGTGCGGCCTGATGATCCCGCCCTATGCGGCGGCCGCGCTGGCGGCTGAGAACCGCGCTCTGGCGAGCCCCGCGACAGTTCACACGACATCGACTTGCGCCGGACAAGAGGACCATGTCTCGATGGGGACGGGCGCGGCGGTCAAAGCCCGCCAAGCGGTCGCCAACGCCGAGCGGATCGTGGCGATCGAACTGCTCTGCGCCGCCCAGGCGCTGGAGTTCCACCGCCCCGCCTTGCCGGGCGCGGCCACCGGCGCGGCCTACCAGTTGATCCGGGATCGCGTCCCTCCGCGCGACACCGACCGCTTCATGGCGCCCGATGTCGAAGCGGTTTGGGAACTGGTCGCGGGCGGTGCCTTGGACCGGCTGGTCGAGCGCCACGTCGCGGAAGGAGGCGGGAAAAATGGCCCCTGACACCCCCGGAAACCCCGCGCCCCCCCAAACCGCGGGGGCCGCGACCGTCAGCGGACTGCTCGACGCGATCGCCGACATCGGGCGCGACGCGCGTTCGGGCGGGTACCGGCGCCCGGTTTATTCGGCGGCGGAGCGGGAGTTGCGCGAATGGTTCATGGCCGAGGCCTCGGCCCGCCGGCTCGACCCCCGGACCGACCGCAACGGCGTCATCTGGGCCTGGTGGGGCGAGCCCGGACCGGGCGCCGTGGTGACCGGAAGCCACCTCGACTCGGTGCCCGGCGGCGGCGCCTTCGACGGCCCGCTCGGAGTCGCGGCCGCCCTGGCGGCGGTCGACCGATTGCGCGCCCGCGGCGTGGCGCCGGCAAAACCGCTGGCCTTGGCCGTCTTCCCGGAGGAGGAGGGCTCGCGCTTCGGCCTGGCCTGTCTGGGGTCGCGGCTGATGACCGGTCGCGTCGACCCGGACGCGGCCCGTCGGTTGACCGACGGCGACGCGAACACCCTGGCCGAAGTCTTCGCCCGGGCCGGGTTGGACCCCGAGCGGATCGGGCCCGACCCGGCGGCGGTCGCGCTGATCGGACAGTTCGTCGAAGTGCACGTCGAACAGGGGCGCGGCCTGGTCGACCTGGGCCGCCCAATCGGGATCGGCGAGTCGATCCTCGGACACGGCCGCTGGCGGGCGAGTGTGTTCGGCCAAGGCAACCACGCGGGCACCACGCCGATGGCTGATCGGGCCGACCCGGTGGTGGCGGCTGCCGCGATGGTTCAGCGGGTGGCCGAGATCGCCCGCGCCACCCCGGACGCCCGGGCCACGGTGGGGCGTTTCGAGCCGGTCCCGGGCGGCGCCAACGTGATCGCCTCGCGGGTCGATTTTTGGCTCGACGTGCGCCACCCGAGCGACGCCACGACACGGCGGCTGGTCGACGAAATCGCCGCCATGATGGCGGCCGCCGCCGCTTCGGCCGGCTGCCGGGCCGAACTCGGCGAGGAGTCGTGGAGCCCCGCGGTCGGCTTCGACCCGGCGCTCGCCCGCAGGCTCGCCAGCCTGCTGCCGGGCGCGCCGCCGCTGCGCACCGGCGCCGGCCACGACGCCGGCGTCATCGCCGGATTGGCGCCCAGCGGCATGATCTTCGTGCGCAACCCGACCGGCGTCTCGCACGCCCCGGAGGAGTTTGTCGAGCGGTCCGATGCCGACGCCGCCGCCGACGCCTTGGCCGACGTCCTCGAGGGCCT
>JAITKC010000096.1 GCA_031278665.1 Bifidobacteriaceae bacterium
CGCCCGATGCGCCCGATGCCGCCCGTCGCGCCCGGCGCCGCCCGTCGCGCCCGGCGCCGCCCGTCGCGCCCGATGCCGCCCGTCGCGCCCGCCGGCCCGGCGCCGCCCGCCGGCTTCGGGGGTCAGTAGTTCTCGGGCGGATAGGTCTCGTAGACGAAGTCGATGTCTTTGTCGCCCCGGCCGGACAAGTTGACCAGGATCGACTGGTACGGCTTGGCTCGGGCCAACTCAATCGCGTAAGCCACGGCGTGAGCCGACTCGAGCGCCGGAATTATCCCCTCCAAACGGGACAGCTGATAGAAAGCCCTGATAGCGGCATCGTCGGTGGCGCCGACGGCGTGCGTGCGCCGCAACGTCTTGTTCAAAAAAGCGTGTTCCGGCCCGACCGAGGGGTAGTCCAAACCGGAGGCGACCGAATGGACGGCGGCGGGCGAGCCGTCGGCGTTCTCCAATAGAACCGACCGGAACCCGTGCAGGTCGCCGTCGTGGCCATAGGTCAGCGAGGCGGCGTGCTGGCCGAGTTCGCGGCCGATCCCCAGCGGCTCGACCCCCCACAGTTCGGTCGGGTCCTCGATGAAGGCGCTGAAAATGCCCATGGCGTTCGACCCGCCGCCGACGCAGGCGACCACGTGGTCCGGCAGCCAGCCGGTCATGGCCTGGAACTGCTCGCGCGCCTCGATCCCGACCACGGCCTGGAAGTCGCGCACCATCATCGGGAACGGGTGCGGCCCGACCACCGAGCCGATGCAGTACATGGTCGTCACCGGATCTTCGAGGTAAGCGGCGAAAGCGCTGTCGACCGCCTCTTTGAGGGTCCGCTGTCCGGCCGTCACCGCCACCACGGTGGCGCCGAGGATTTTCATGCGGACCACGTTGGGGTGCTCTTTGGCGATGTCGACTTCGCCCATGTGGATTTCGCAGTCGAGTCCAAAATAAGCCGCGGCGGTGGCCAGGGCGACGCCGTGCTGGCCGGCGCCGGTCTCCGCGATCAGCTTCTTCTTGCCCAGGTAGGAGGCCAACAGGGCCTCGCCCATACAGTGGTTGAGTTTGTGCGCGCCGGTGTGGTTGAGGTCCTCGCGCTTGAGATAGACGCGGCCGCCGCCAACCGCCTCGGTCAGCCGCTTGGCGTAGTAAACCGGGGTGGGCCGGCCCTGGAAGTGCTCGCGAATGTCGCGCAGTTTCATGATGAAGTCGTGGCTATTGCCGACGGTCTGGTACGCCTCGTGGATTATCTCCATCTCGCGGGCCAATTGCGGCGGCACCGCGGCGCCCCCGTAAGGGCCGAAGAAACCTTTCGAGTCCGGGTGTTCACGCAGGTAGGGCTTGGATTGCACGTTGAGGCCTTTCTGGCTGGGGCGCCGCCGACGCCCGCAGGCGGCCCGCGACAAGGAGCGCGACAGCCTCAATGCTACTAATCGCCCCGCCGATGCCGCTCGCCCGCGCGACCGCCCGCCGATGCCGCTCGCCCGCTCGCTGCTCCCGCGCGCTCGCCCGCCCGCTCGCCCGCGCGACCGCCCGCTCGCCCGCGCGACCGCCCGCTGCTCCCGCGCGCTCGCCCGCCGCTCGCCGGGCGAAGCCGGCCGGTTATTCGTCGTCTTCGATCATGAAGCGGCCCGAGGCGCGCTCAGCCGCGCGCCCCGCCCGAGAGTCCGGATCGACCGCCTCGAAGTCCCGGTCCAATAATTGCTCGTTGACTTGCAACTGCCGGCGCTTGACGTGGGCGACGTCGTCGAGGGCCACATCCGATTGCTGGGCGGCGGTTTGGACGTGCAATGTGCCGGCCCCGAGCACGCGCTCAATCAAGGTCTGCTCATAGGACACCGCGTGCACGCGATCCATCGGAATGTCCCGGCCGGTCCGCTTGAACACGCCCTCGCGCGATATCAAACGCAGATTCGTGAGCGTGTCGGTCCGGCAAGCCCAGCGGATCAGCGGCGCGATGGTCCAGATAAGGACGGCGGCCGCCGCCAATCCGGCGACTGTCCAGCGGGCCCAGTCCCAGCCGGCCCGGTCCGGTATGACCTTCTGCCACAGGACCAGCCAGCCGGTGACCGCCACAATCAACACTAAGACCGGGGCGACCAGCACCTTCCAGTGGGCGCGGGCATGGAAAATGACGTATTCGCCGGCGGCTAGTTCGGAACGATTGAATCCCATGAGACTAAAGTCTGGCGGAGTGAGGGAGAATAGGCCAGTGTTCCAGCGATCCGTCATCGTCTTGGGCGCGACCGGTTCGATTGGCCGCCAAGCCGCCGCTGTGATCGCCCGCCACCCCGACCGCTTCAGAGTCGAGGCTTTGGCCGCCGCCGGTTCGCGCCCGGCCGAACTCGCCCGGCAGGTCGCGGCCTTGCGCCCGGCCCGCGTCGCTTTGCCAGCCGACGATGCCGCCGACGCGCTTGGCCGGAGTTTTGCCGCCCTGGCCGCCAGTTGGCCAAGCGGCTGCGAAATCGTCACCGGCCCCGCCGCCGCCTGCGAACTGGCCGGGCTCGGCGCCGACGTGGTGCTCAACGGCATGACCGGCGCGGCCGGCCTGGAGCCGACGTTGGCGGCGCTCGCCGCCGGGTCGACTCTGGCCCTGGCCAATAAGGAGTCGCTGGTGGTCGGAGGCGCGCTGGTGACCGGCGCGATCCGGCGCGAGGGCCAGATCGTGCCAGTCGACTCGGAACATTCGGCGATCGCCCAGTGTCTGCGGGCCGGCCGGGCGGACGAGGTCGAGCGGCTGATTCTGACCGCCTCCGGCGGCCCCTTCCGGGGCCGGCGGCGCTCCGAGTTGGCCGGCGTCACCCCGGCCGACGCGCTCAGCCATCCGACTTGGCGAATGGGTCCGGTGGTGACGGTCAACTCGTCCACATTGGTCAACAAGGCCTTGGAGGTGATTGAGGCGCGCTGGCTGTTCGGCTTGGGGCCGGAGCGGATCGACGTGGTGATCCACCCGCAGTCGATCATCCACTCGATGGTCCAGTTCCGCGACGGGGCGATCATCGCCCAGGCCTCGCCGCCGGATATGCGCCTGCCGATCGCCCTGGCGCTGGCTTGGCCGGAGCGCTTGGGTGGGGTGATCGACCCGGTCGACTTCACGGCATCGTCGGCTTGGACTTTCGAACCGGTCGACAACCAAACCTTCCCGGCCCTTGACCTGGCGCGCCGGGCGCTGGCCGCCTCGCCGCTTCATCCGGCCGTGTTGAACGGGGCCAACGAGGTGCTGGTGGACGCCTTCTTGGGCGGGCGGATGGGCTACCTTGGCATAGCCGAGGGCGTGGCGGCGGCGCTGGCCGCTTTCGCCACCGACCTGCTCCCAGGAACGGCTCCTACGCTTGACCAGGTGACCGGCGCCGACAAATGGGCCCGCCGGTGGGCGGCCAAGCTGGTGGAAGGAATGAACGCATGACATTTGTGCTCGGACTGGTCGTGTTCTTGGTCATCTTGATCTTTTCGGTGGCCTGGCACGAGCTTGGGCATCTGATACCCGCCAAACTGTTCGGCGTGCGGGTCTCGCAGTACATGGTTGGGTTCGGTCCGACCGCCTGGTCGAAGAAAGCCGGCGAAACCGAATACGGCATCAAATGGATACTGCTGGGCGGCTATATCCGGATGATCGGCATGTATTCGCCGTTTCGGTCGCCGCGCGCGGCCAAAACCGGCTGGCGGGCCAACT
>JAITKC010000137.1 GCA_031278665.1 Bifidobacteriaceae bacterium
CAATCCAATCCGGTCAGTTTCCGGTCACCTCGAACCCTCTAACACAGAATCAGCATTCAAGATAGGCCGCTGACCTGCGCGTTTGAGCCGCCTGAGGGAGTCGAACCCTCGACCTATTCATTACGAGTGAATCGCTCTGCCGACTGAGCTAAGGCGGCGCCGCGTGGCCGCGGGCCGGGATGCCCGCAGGCGGCGCGTTCCACCTTAGCGCAGGCGGGGGGCGGGACCAACCGGCCCGGCGGGGAGAGCAATAGTGCTGAAACGCGCGGAATAGTGGCGTGGGTCACAGTGTTGAGGCGAGTATGAGAAGAACTAAGGGTCGCCTTGCCAAATCGGCGCGCGCGCTGGCCTATGGCGCGGCGGCCATGCTGGCGGCGTTGACCGGAATAGCGGCGGCGCAGTCGATGGCGCCGGCCGCCCACGCGGCCGGGACCGTGACGTTCACCGTCAACTCGGCAGAACTGATCGTCGAAGGCGCGTCCTGCTCAACCGAGGGAGGCGTGTGCACTTTGCGCCAAGCGCTGACGGAGGCCAACCAGGTGGAGCCGCTCGAGACCGAGGTCTTTATCGACGTGGACCCCGAGGTCTCCGGCACCATCCCCTTCCCGAAGAAGCCGGCCGAGCTAATGTACCAGGCGACCACGGCCGGTCTGGACAGCAGCGGCGCGGTATTCCAGGTCTCACGCCCGATGACCATCGACCTTCGCAACAACCTCCACTTGGTCCCGCCCGACAGCATCGGGACAGGCCTGGGCTATCTCACCGGCATCTGGGTCGACGCGGCGAACGTCCACTTGAAGAACTTCACCGATTGGTACTCGACAGCGACGGCGATCCTGTTCTCCGGCAACGCCCATGGCTCCTCGCTGGACGGGGGCGTCTCCATTCAGACGGAGAACGACCACACCAACCGCCAGGTCGCCATTTGGGCGCCGGCCCGCGACGTGACCATTTCCAACTACACCACGGGCCGTCAGCCGGGGGCGGAATATGACGGCGGCATCGTGCTCGACACGTCGTCCTCGAAGTACTCGCTGACCAACATCACCATCGCAAACGTCACTTTCGACAGCGCCACGGTGGATGGCGGCAAATGCGGCAGCACGGACGCCACCGGTTGCTCGGGGCAGGGGATCGTCGTGATGTCAGACGTGAAGGTGGACCACTTGGTGGTGGAGCACTGCTTGTTCGCCAACTTCGCCGGCGACGAGCAGGCGATCGACGCCAGCGCCGCCGGCGAACCGTCGAACTGGGACATTCACCACAACACTTTCAGGGATATGACCATCGAGAAGGCGATCGACAAAAGCCAGGGCGAAACGCACGTGGTGGTCCAGCTGCCCACGGACGAGGATTTCGCCGCCCTGAGCCGCATACACCACAACCTCTTCGACAACTCCAGCGAGCAGTCCCGGGGTATGCAGGGGCTGGCCATTTACATGGATGGAACCCACGGCGCGGACTCGGTCTCGCTGTCGAACCTGTTCATCGAGGACAACCACTTCGACGGCTACCGCGCTCCCATCAGGCTTTGGGGGAGCGGCACCGTCACCGTGCGGCGCAACACCTTCGGCCAGCACACCGGGTCGCAGACCAAGACCGAGGACGAGGAGTCCGAGGGCTCGGGTCTCAATGCCTACACCGAGTTGATGTTCAACAATTTTAACAACACGGCCAACCGCAAAATCCGGACCTGGTACCCCACCTCCGCGACGGTGGTCGGTTGCGCCCTGTCGGTCGATGTCGCTCCCCCGACCTCCGGCACCGCGCCGAACACGCCGGTCACAGTGGACGTCTATTGGACCGCCGGCGCCACGGCCGAAGTCTATTTGGGCGGCGTCAGCCTGGGCCAGGACGTCACCACCGCGACCACCATCACCCTGGACCAGTTGCCGCCGGAGGCCGGCTATATCCGCCTCCAGACCCTGGGCACAAGCCAGGACCCCGATCAGATGGAGTCGTCCCAGTATTCGCGGACGGTCGCGGTGGACGCCCCGCCGGCCTGCCAGCCGGCGCTCGCGATCGACCTGCGGGCCTGGGCGGAAGTTCCGGCCGCCGCCACAACCCACGATCAGATTGTCGCGCCGGATTCGGGCGCCAGGGAGTTGCCCGATGCCGCCGCCGTCCAGTCGGGGGAGCCGGTTTGGTTCACCTACACGGTGCGCAACACCGGCCCCGTGGTTCTGCGCGATGTCGTGGTGCGCGACGGCTCCGGTCCGGACCCGGTCTGCGTGATCGACCTCATTCCAATCGGCGGGCAAGCCGGCTGCGTCCGCCAGGAAACGGCCTAGCGCCGCCGACTCGGCGACGCCGTTCGCCGCCATCGGTCTGTCCGCGGCGTCCGGCCCGCCCACGGCGCCTGGCGCGCCGGCGGCCGCCAGCGGCCCGGCGCCGGACGCCGACTGGGCCGCGCCCGGATCGACAATCGTCACGACGACTCCCCGGCGGCCGCGGCGGGCGAGCCCATCACAATCCGCCCCATCGCCCGGACCTGAGAGGACCCCGGTCGAAAGTAGCCCGAATGCCCGTCCAGCGAATCGCAGGGCAACGACTGCGCTCCGAAGTCCTCCGAGGCCGGCAGGACGCCGAAGGCGCCGCCGAAGATCCCGGTCAACTGGACCAGTCCGATCAGGTCTTTGCCGGTCTGGCCGGCCCAGACGGGCGCCTCGGTGGACAGTTGCGAGGCCTTGGCCACGCCCACGCCCGGACTGCCGACCAGCACCAGCGCGTCGGGATCGACTTCGACCAGGGCGGCGGCGCAGACCAGCGAGCCGTAGGAGTGGCAGACCCAGGTGACTTCGGCGTCGGGCCGGGCCTGGTTGAGGAACTGCTCGAAGGCGACCAGATTGGCCGCCCCCTGTTCCATCGCCCCGGCCGTGGCCCCGGCCCAAGCCGCCGGCGGCCGGTAGCCGAGCCAGGCCACCACCGCCAGGTCGTCGAATCCGCCGGGCGCGCTTTCGGCGGCCGCCAGCCGCAAAGAGCGCGCCCAGCCCGGCATGGTTTTCCACCAGTCGATCGGTTGGCCGTCGCGGTCGGTCAGCGATTCCGGCGCGTCGAATTGGGCGGCGTCGGTGTCGACGCCGGGGACCAGCACCGCGACGTGGCCGGCGGTCGCCAGGTCGCCGTCGACCGTGACCCGCAGCCCGGTGTCGCCGCCGTCCGCCAGCAGCGATTCGCCGTCGCGGGCCAGGGCGTACGATGCCGTTGCCGCGGTTTTGGCGCCGTCCCGCACCAGGTCGTTCCGCTCGTCCGCCCAGGCGTTCAACTGGGCGCTCAGCGGAAGCACGACCGCGCCGACGGCGACGAGGACGGGCTGGGCCCAGCGGACTAAGTTCACGCCTAAGAATCTATGCGTTGGGCCGCCGGGCCGCCTCGGCGGATGGGAGGAAATTGAGCCTCACCCAAAAGGGTGACGCCGCCCGGAATCCTCCCCCATTCGGCTGGTCTAGCGGGCTTCCCGGCCGACTGGCCCGCCTGGCCCGACCGACTGGCCTGTCGGTCCGGCCGGCTGGCGCGCCGGCTACGGCCCGTCGTTCCGAGGCGGAGGCGCCAAGCCGTTCTCAAATGCGAAGACCACCGCCTGAGTGCGGTCGCGCACGCCCAGTTTGCCGAGCAGATGGGCGACGTGGGTTTTGACGGTTTGCTCCGACAACACCAGCGCGCGGGCGATTTCGGCGTTCGACAGGCCGCGGGCGATCTCCGTCAGCACGTCGAGTTCGCGCGGCGTCAGCGCGGCCGCCGCCTCCCGACCGGCCCCGGCCGCATCCCGGCCGGCCGCCCGGCGGCGGGCGAAAGCCTGGGCGGCTATTAGCCGCCGGGTGACCGAAGGCGCCAGCAAGGCGTCGCCGCGGTCCACAATCTTGACCGCCTCGACCAATTCCCGCACCGAGGCGTCCTTCAGCAGGAATCCGGACGCGCCGGCCGCCAAGGCTTCGTAAACGTAGTCGTCCTCGTCGAAGGTGGTCAGGATCAAGACTCGCGGTTTGGCCTCGGCGCCGCCCTTGGCGGCGGTCAAGCGGGCCGTCGCCGCCAGGCCGTCCATCTTCGGCATCCGGATGTCCATCACCACCACGTCCGGGCCGACCGCCGCCGTCACGGCCAGGGCCTCGGCCCCGTCCCCCGCCTCTCCGACCACCTCGACCTCGCCGGTCGAGGCCAGTAACACAGCCAGCCCGTCGCGCACCAACGGCTGATCGTCGACCAAGACCACCCTGATCACGCGCCGCCCCCTTCCTCACCCGAACCGCCGAGGCCGCCGGACCGGCCGATGACCTGGGCGCGCTGGGGCGCCAAGGGCAGGACAGCGCGCACCATGAAACCGCCGTCGTCGGTCGGGCCGGTGGCGAGCCGCCCGCCGAGGGCGGCCACCCGCTCGGCCATTCCGGCCAACCCGAAGCCGGCCTGACCCGAGGCCGGGCGAAAAGCGGCGGCGGACCGGTCGGCATCGGGCGCCGGAACCGGGCCGGGCGCGGCCCCCAACAACCGGACGGTGAACCAAGCGTCCGCCCTGGCCCATAACCCGGCCAACGGAAAAATCGCCAGCGCGGCCAGGTGGGCGGGTAGCAACAGCGCGTTGACCAGCAAATATAGGACCGCCTTCCAGGTCGCGGCAGAGCGCACCAGGGCCGTGACCACCACCGCCAGACCCTTGTCGCCGGCTGTGGCGCGGATCGCGGCCGTCTCGCCGCGCCGCCGCGCCCATTGCGCCGCCCGCAGCGACAAGTTGGCCAGCGCCCG
>JAITKC010000207.1 GCA_031278665.1 Bifidobacteriaceae bacterium
GTCGCGGAGCCGACCGTCAAGGGGGCGGCCGGGCTGGCGGAGACGTCGGAGCCGGCGGCGTCGGCCGGCCCGGCGGTGAACTCGACCTGGGCCGGCGAGCCTTGGGTCACGGCCGTCCAGTCACTGATCCCCGGCGCCCGGGCGTCGGCGGTGACGGCGTGGGTTCCGGCCCGCGTCGAGACCAGGTCGACGCTGGCGGTCCCGTCCGCGCCGGCCACCACCTCGACGCTGGCCGCCCCCGGCGTCCCGCCGACGGCGTCCACCCCCGGCGGCAAGTTGAAGCGGACCTCAGCTTTCGGGATCGGGTTGGCGCGGGGGTCTTCGATCAGCGCCGAGACGGTCAAAGCGGTCCGGCCGTCGGCGACGGCCGCGTGCGCCGGCCCCTGCAGCCGCGAGACGGCGCCGTCCACCGGCCCGGCGCCGAAGCTGATCTGGGCCGGGTCCGGGTCCAGCCCCTCCGCCCCGAGCAGCGCCCGGACCTGGTGGGCGCCGACCGTCGTGGCCGTCAACGCCACCTCCAGGTTCCCTTGGGCGTCGGTTTTGTGGGGTCCGGGCACGGCTGTGGCCACCCCGGCCGGCAACGCGAACACGACCTCGGCGTCCGGGACGGGCCGGCCGGTGGCGTCGCGGACCTCGACCCGGGCCGTCCACGAGTCGGCGCCGTCGGCCAAGACCACCGGGTGGCCCGGCCCCAGCGGACGGGTCGGCGCCACCGACCAACTCGACTTGGCCGGGTCGGGCGCGGTCTGGGCGAACTTCAAACTGGCTGAGCCGACCGTCTGGCCGCCGACCTTCGCGGTCACGGTGACGGTCTCGCCGCCGGGCGCCGAGTCCACGATTTCGACCCGCGCCAACCCCTGGGCGCTGGACGCGACCGTCTCCGACTGGCCGCCCCCGGCCGCGCCCTCGATCCGGGCCTGGCCGTTGACCGCGAACTCGACCGGCTCGCCCGCCACCGGGTTGCCGCCGCTGGCCGCGTCCAACACCAAGACCTGCGCGAAGTGGGCGGCCTGGCCGTTGTTGGGCACGTCGGCGCCGGACGAGGAGGTGAACTGGCTGGCCGCGGGCACGGCCGGGCCGGCCTTGAAGACGGCCGCGAGGGTTGAGCCGACAACCCCGCTCGGGACCGAGGCCTGGACCTCATAGGTCCCGGCCCGCTCCACCGTCCAGTCCGCCCAGACCGCCTTGCCGGCCGTCGAGGCCACCGTCTTGGTTCCCGCCCAGGCGCTGGCGCCGCGTTCGCGCCAGCGGAAGACCACGTCCACGGGGGCGTCGGTGTAGGGGTTGCCGGAGGCGTCCACCAGGGTCACCGTGGGCGTGTGGTATTCGGTCCGGACCTGCTTGGCGACGGCCGCGTCCGGGATCTCGAAGCTGGAGCGGGCGGCCGAGAGGGCGGCGTTCGAGAACACGGCGGTCACGGGACTGCCTTGGACGATGGCGTCCCCGCCGGTTTTCGCCGTCACCTCATAGCCGCCTTTGGTGGCGGAGACCAAGGCCAGGCTGGCGAGGCCGGCGGCGTCGGCTGGCGCCGTCCACTCGGCTGGCCCGACCGCCACCGCCTTGCCGCTGGCCGGGTCCACCGCCGTGGTCCCGGCCGGGACGGCGAACACGGCCGCGGCCCCGGCGGCCGGATTGCCGTTGGCGTCCGCCAACTCGGCTTGGACTATCAGTTGGTGGGCCCCGTCGGCTGGGGCCGTGCCGGTTGGGGCGACCAGGTTGGCGAAGCCGTTGGCGCCGGCTCGCAGACGGATCGCGGCGCCTTGGAGCGTCACCTGGACGGGGCTGGAGCCGGCTTTGGCGCCGCTGAAAGCGGCGCTGTAGACGCCGCCGCCTTGGTGGCTGAAGGCGCTGAAAACCAGGCCGCTGGCGGCTGGGGCGGTGGCCGCCAAGGCGCCGGCGGCGGCCTCGACCGGCTGGCCGGCGACGTCCACCAGCGTGACGGTGATCGAGCCCGTCGCCTTGCCGTCCGCGACCACCGGCGAGGCTGAGACCTCAAAGCTTGAGGCGGCATCGTCCAATGGCGGCAACACCCAGGTGAGACGCTTGGGCGAGCCGGGCACGGCCGCGGCCCCGGCCCCGGCGCCGATGGTGGCCGTGATGACGCAACTGCCGGGCGTGTCCGCGACCACCGCGGCTGAGGCCTTGCCGAGAGCGGAGGTGGTCTTGGTCAAGGTGGCGCCGCCGCCCTCAGCGAAGCGGCCGGGGCAGGCGGCGCCGGGGGCGGCCGGGCTCAGTTGGTAGTTGACCGCGACCCCGCCGATCGGGTTGTTGCGGCCTTTGTCCCAGGTCCGGACGTTGGCGTGGAAAGCCTCTCCGAGCGGTTGGCCGACCGAGTCGCCGCCGTCCGGGTCGTCTTTGGGGTCGTCCCAGTCGTCTTGGCGTTGGCTCTCGCCGGGATAATCGACCGGGTCGCCCAACACGAACACCGACGAGGCCGGATCCAGCGGCGGGGCCACGAACACGGCCTGGACCGAGGCGCCGCCGCCGGGCTGGGCGGTGACGTCGAAGGCGGCGCCGGCGGCGGGCGTGAAGGTCACGGCGATGTCCTTGGCGCCGGCCAAAGAGGCGTAAACCTCCAGCTTGTAGACCCCGCCCGGGCAAGGTCCGGCGGCTGGGGCGGCGGCGCAGCCGAAC
>JAITKC010000241.1 GCA_031278665.1 Bifidobacteriaceae bacterium
CCCCGTCACTATTGCGCATTAGCGTAGATTTGCTGTCACGATCGCTTTGGTGCCGCCGCCCTGGCGGGGCTGCCAATCGATTGATCCGCGCAATTCGCCCGTGGCGAATGTGCGAACGATCTGGGTGCCCAGACCCTCGCCGCCGCCGCGCGCGCCTATGCCGCCGGCGGCGGAACCGGCGGCGGAACCGGCGGCAAGACCGGCGGCGGAACCAGACGCGGAACCAGACGCGGAACCGGGGCCGGGAGCGGCCGCCCGGGCGGCGAAAGCCGGCATGCCGACGCCGTTGTCGGCGATCGTGACCGTCAACTCGTCGCCGTCGCGCCTCGCCTTGATCCAGACCGTGCCGCCGCCGGCCGGCGCCAAACCGTGCTCGACCGCGTTGGTGACCAACTCCGTCAGCACTATCGCCAACGCCGTCGCGTCGTCGCCCGGCACCTCGCCGAAACTGCCCTCCTGGACGGTGTGAACGGGAAAGCCGGTCGAGGCGGCATCGGCGGCCAGGCGCAAGGTCCGCCCGAACACCGAGTCGAAGTCGACGGTCTCGGAGATTGTTTGCGACAGCGTCTCATGGACTGTCGCGATAGTCGAGACCCGCCGGATCGCGTCCCCCAAGGCGGCTTTGACCTCGGGGCTGGCGGACCGCCGCGCCTGCATCCTGAGCAGCGCCGAAACCTCTTGGAGATTGTTCTTGACCCGGTGGTGGATCTCCCGGATGGTCGCGTCCTTGGTCATCAACTCCATTTCGGAGCGGCGCAGATCGGTCACGTCGCGGCAGAGCACCAGCGCGCCGGTCCGGCTGCCGCGATTGGTCAGCGGGACCGACCGCAAGACCAGCGACACCCCGCCCAGTTCGATTTCCGAAATCCACGGCGCCCGGCCCATCGCCACCACCGGCAAAGTCTCGTCGACGTGGCCGGAGTCGCGCAGGCGCTCGGCCAGCACCTCGACTAGCAAAGCCCCCGACAGGTCGGCGATCACCCCGGCGTGGTGGAAGGCGGACAGCGCGTTCGGGGACGCGAACAACACTTGGCCCTGCGGGTTCAGCCGGATGATGCCGTCGCCGACCCGGGGCATGTGGCGGGCCGCGCCGGTCGGCGCGGAGGCGGACGGGAACTCGCCGCGCGAGATCATGGCGACCAGTTCGTCGGCCAATTCGACGTAGTTGGTCTCCAGGCGCGAGGGGTTTCGCAGCACGCCGATGTTGCCGTGCCGGGTCATCACCGCCACCGCGCGTCCCTTGTGCACCACCGGCACGGCCTCTTCGCGGACGCCGAACGAGCCGTGCCAACGGGCGTCTTGGTGGCGGCGGATCACGCCGCTGGCTATGACCTCGCCGAAGTCGGCCCGTTGGGCGGCGCCGGCGACGGTGCCGACGACGTCTTGGTGGTAAATGGTCGCGCCGGTGCCGGGACGGCACAAGGCCGAGGCCACAAAAGAGCCGGTCGTGGTCGGCAGCCAGACCACCAGATCGGCGAAGGCGAGATCGGCCACGGCCTGCCATTCGCCGGTCAGTCGTCGAATCCAGTCCAAGTCCTCGCGGCTGATGTCGGACATCCGCTCGGCGATTGAGGCAAATGACGGCACCGTCAAGATATTAGTGTGGACCCGTGCGTTTCGCCGCCCACTATGACTATTCGGCCAAACCCGACGCGGTGGCCGCGTTACTGGCCGACCGCGACTTCCTGGCGGCCGCCGCCGCCCGGGCCGGCGCCCCGGCCAGCCGTGTCGAGGTCTCCCCGGGACCGGACGGCGGTTTCACCGTCACCGTCCGGGCGTCTCTGGAGACCGCGTCCCTGCCGGCGTCGATGCGCGCTTTGGCGCCGCAGGGGCTTGAGTTGCGCCAAGCTTTGGTCTGGACGCGGGCCGGTGAGGACGGTTCGCGCCAGGCCACTATGGCCGGCGAGGTGGCCGGTTCGGGCGTCCAACTGTCCGGCTTGGCCCTGCTCCGACCGACCGCCGCCGGGACCCGCCTGCAGTTCGCCGGCGAGGTCAAAGCCCAGGTGCCGTTACTCGGCCGGATGATCGAAAACGCCGCCGTGCCGGCGATCATCGGTTTTAGCGACGCCCAGCACCAAGTCATCGAAGACTGGCTCGCCGCCACCTGACCGCCCCCGAGCCAAGCGGCCGGAATGGCGGCCGGAGTGGCGGCCGGAGTGGCGGCCGGAATCAGGCGGCCGGGTCCTCGGGCGCGGCCGCCCAGACGCCGCCCAAGGCGTCATCGGCGATCTGGCCGGCCCAACGCAAAGCCGCTCCCCAATCGCGATAGTCGCCATGCGGGATGCCGCCCATCCGCATCAGCGCCCGCTCGGCCGGGCGAAGCTCGCCCATGCGCAGGCGTCCGCCAAAAAGCTTGGCCGAACGCGCGCCGATGTGCCGGGCCAGAATTCGGGCGTCGAGCGGCAATTGGGCGACGGCTTGCGGGTTGGCGGATAGCGGACCGGAGCAAAACAAATAGACCGGCAGCGCCGACAACCGGTCGCCCCAGCGATAGCCGAGGGCGGTCATCGTCGGCAGCATCTTGTTCGAGTAAACGGCGCTGCCCAGCACGACGGCGTCCAATCCCTCAAGCGACGTCACTTTCTCGGGCCGCAGAAAACTAACGGCAATGCCCCGCTTAACCAATGCCTCGGCTATGGCGCGTCCCAACTCGAGCGTTGATCCGTGTTTGGACGCCACTGTGATTAGGACTTTCAACGCTGCACCGAGCCTTTAGGGGATTAGACGATCAGCCTCGACTTGACACTAGCGCGCGAACCGCGGCGGCTTCAAAAGACCGTTCGCGAAGGTTGGTCGCCTGGCCCGAAAACCACTCATTTTGTGATGAACATCACACCTTTCGCCAAATCCGCAGGCCGTGATAGCCTCGGGCGGTGTTGTCGCGCGGTGTTCGCATCAGCCCGGGCCCGGGCGCGCGAATGCCCAGGCGCGGCTGAGGGCCTCGCCGGTCGAACGGCCGGACGCGGTCCTCGGCCCGGCCGCCGCTCCCGCCGTTTCGCCGCGCAGAAAGGCTGACACCGTTGATCGAACTGGAAAACCTCCGCAAAGAGTTCCACACCAAGGACGGCCTGGTGACCGCCTTGGACGGGATCAACCTGCGGGTGCCCGATGCCGCCATCCACGGC
>JAITKC010000246.1 GCA_031278665.1 Bifidobacteriaceae bacterium
CCGCCGCCGGCGCGGCGGCCGTGGTCGACGAGCAGATCGCGATGGCCCACCACGGGTCGATGAGCCGCCAGCGCCGGACCGAGATCGAGAATCAGCTCAAGGCCGGGCGCCTGCCGGCCGTGATCGCCACATCGTCGCTCGAACTCGGCATCGACATGGGTTCGATCGACCTGGTGGTCCAGGTCGGGGCGCCGCCGTCGGCGGCGGCCGGCCTCCAGCGCGTCGGCCGGGCCGGCCACCAGGTCGGGGCGGTCTCAAAAGGACTGATCTACCCGGTCCACCGGGGCGATCTGGCGCCGGCCGCGGTCACGGCGGAGCGGATGCGATCAGGGCGGATCGAGTCGATCCACATTCCGGCCAACCCGCTCGACGTCCTGGCCCAGCAGATCGTGGCGATGGTGGCGATGGACACTTGGACGGCGGCCGACCTCGGCCGCCTGGTCCGCCGGGCGGCCCCGTTCGAGCACCTCGGCGAGCGCTCGCTGGAGGCGGTGCTGGACATGTTGTCCGGACGCTACCCCTCGGCCGACTTCGCGGAGCTGCGGCCGCGACTGGTCTGGGATCGCGCCACCGGCGAATTGACGCCGCGTCCCGGCGCCGCCTACCTGGCGCGGGTCTCCGGCGGGACGATCCCCGACCGCGGGGTTTACGGCGTCTACCTGGCCGGCGAACAGGCCGACCCGAAAAGCTCCAAACGGGTCGGCGACCTGGACGAGGAAATGGTCTACGAGTCGCGCGTCGGCGACACCTTCATGCTGGGGTCCTCGACCTGGCGGATCCGGCAGATCACGCCGAACGCGGTCTATGTGACCCCGGCGCCGGGCATGCCCGGCCGCCTGCCGTTCTGGAAGGGCGACTCGCCCGCCCGGCCGGCCGAGTTGGGCGGCGCCATCGGCGAGTTCATCCGCCTGGTCGGGGCCATGGCGCCGGCCCGCGCCAAGGCCGAATTGGCGAGCCGGGGGCTGGACCAGTGGGCGGCCGACAACCTCGTAAACTACCTGGCCGACCAGCGCGAAGCGACCGGCGAATTGCCGAACGACCGCGCCATCGTGGTCGAGCGTTTCCCGGACGAGCTCGGCGACACCCGGGTGATGATCCACTCGGTGTGGGGCGGGCGGGTCAACGGCGCCTGGGCGGCCGTGTTGAGCGCCCGCCTGCGCGAGCGCTACGGCCTCGACGCCCAGGTCATGCCCTCGGACGACGGCATAATGCTGCGTCTGCCGGAGTTGGCGGAGGACGCCGGTTTGGACGTCTTGATCGAGTCCGATGCCGTCGCGGCGGCGGTGACCGCGGCCATCGCCGGCACCGCCCACTTCGCCGCCCGGTTCCGCGAGGCCGCCGCCCGCGCCTTGGTCCTGCCGCGCCGGGCGCCCGGCAAGCGTCAACCGCTTTGGCAGCAGCGCCACCGCGCCCAGCAGTTGCTCCAGGTCGCCTCGCGGTTCGACGACTTTCCGGTGGTCATGGAGGCGGTCCGGGAAACCCTCCAGGACGACTTCGACGTGCCCGGTTTGACCGAGTTGATGCGTTCTATCGAGCGGCGCGCCGTCCGCCTGGTCGAAGTCCTAACGCCGGCCGCCTCGCCTTTCGCCAGCTCTGTCGCCTTCGGTTACACGGCCCAGTTCTTATACGATGGCGACGCCCCGCTGGCCGAGCGCCGGGCGGCCGCGCTCAGCCTCGACCCGACCATGCTGTCCGAACTGCTCGGGGCCGGCCCGGCCAGCGATTTGGCCGATCTGCTCGACCCGGCCGTGGTCGCGGCCGTCGATGACGAGTTGGCCCGGCGCAGCGGCGACCGCCGGGCCGCCAGCGCAGAACAGCTGGCGGACATGCTGCGCGAGTTGGGTCCTTTGGGGGCCGAACGCCTCGACCAATCCTGCGCCGGCCCCTGGCGGGAATGGCTCGGCGCGCTCCTGGGCGCGCGCCGGGTGATCGAGGTCCGGCTGGCCGGTCAGCCCCGCTGGGCCGCGGCCGAGGACGCGGCGGCTTTGCGCGACGGCCTTGGCGTGGCGTTGCCAAGCGGCCTGCCGGAGGCCCTGTTGGCCCCATCCGAAGATCCATTGGGCGCGTTGACCAGGCGCTATATCCGCCATCACGGCCCGTTTGAGGCCGCCACGCTGGCCAACGAGTTCGGTTTGGGCGTGGCGGCGGCGCAACGCGAACTGGCGGTGGCCCTGCGCGCCGGCCAGGCGATCCGGGGACGCCTGCGGCCAGACGAGGCGGGTGGGCGAGGCGGCCCCGACTATTGCGATCCGGGCGTCATGACCCGGCTTCGGCGCCGTTCGCTGGCGGCCGCGCGCCAACAGATCGAGCCGGTCCCCGGCCACGTCCTCGGCTCGTTCGCGCCGGTCTGGCAGCAATTCGGGCGCCTGCGCGGGGCCGACGGCGTGTTGGCCGCGGTCGAGTCGTTGGCCGGCGCCGGTCTGCCGGCCTCGGCTGTCGAGTCGCTGATCCTGCCCGCCCGGGTGGCCGACTACTCGCCGGCGGCGTTGGACGAGTTGATCACCGCCGGCGAGGTGTCCTGGGTCGGCCAGGGCAAGACCGCCGCCGACGACGGGGTGATTCGCCTGCTGGCGCTGAACACCGAAGACCGGCTGTTGGCCGATGCCGAGCCGGTGGCGGCGGGGACCTTGGCCGCCGACCTGTTGGGCCAACTGTCCGGCGGCGGCGCCTTCTGGCCGTTCGAGTTGGCCGAGCGATTGGGCCAGGACGTCGCCTCGGACGAGTTGGCCAAAGCGGTCTGGGAACTGGTTTGGGCCGGCTGGGCGACGGCCGACTCGTTCCAGCCGTTGCGGGCGCTGCTGTCCGGCGGCAAGACCGCCCACAGGGTCTCGCGCCGCCGCCCCCGGACGCGGTCGTTGACCGGCCGGGTGGCCCTGCCGTCCGAGGGGGGCCGCCGCCAGTTTGGGGGGACCGACGCCCGGCTGGCGGCCCGCTGGAGCCTCGCGCCGACGCCGGCGGCGCACGCCGAACCGGTGCCGGTCGAACGCCGGCTGGCCGCCACAGCCGCGGCGCTGCTCGAGCGCTACGGCCTGGTCAGCCGCGGCGCGGCGGCATCGGAGACGACGTTTGCCCAGGTCTATCCGGTGCTCAGCGCCATGGAGGAGGCCGGTTCGATCCGCCGGGGGTACTTCATCGAGCATTTGGGCGGCTCGCAGTTCGCGTTGCCGCCGGTGCCGGACGAGTTGCGGGCGGCGGCCGAGGCGGCCGGCGCGCTGGTGCTGGCCGCCACCGACCCGGCCAACCCCTACGGCGCCGCCCTGCCCTGGCCGTCCCATCCCGGACAGCGCCGGCCCGGCCGGACCGGCGGCGCGATGGTCGTGTTAGTGGACGGCTATCTGACCTTTTACCTGGAGCGCGGGGGCCGGACGGCCCTGTCGTTCGGCGACGACCGGCCGCGGTTGGAGCGGGCCGCCCGGGCTTTGGCCGCCGCCGTCGCCGCCGGCCGACTCGGTTCGCTTAAAGTGGCGCGGCTCGACGGCGAGGACTCGTTGGCGGCCCACGCCCGCGCCGCCGCGCCGGCCGCCGCGCTGGTCGCCGCCGGCTTCGCGGTCACCCCTTCGGGACTGGTCGCCAGGGCGGGGCGCTGATGCCGGAGGGGGACATCCTGCGCCGGGTGGCGCGCCGCCTGGACCAGGTGCTGACCGGCCAAGCCATCACCTACAGCCAGTTGCGCTGGCCCGGCCTGGGCGGCGTCGATCTGACGGGGCAGACGGTCGAGGCGGTCGAGGCCTACGGCAAACACGTCTTGATGCGGCTCGACTCCGGTTGGACCTTCCGGTCGCATCTCAGAATGGACGGCGCCTGGCTGGTCGAGAAGGCCTCAGACGGCCGGCCGGCGGCCGGTTCGGCCGCCCAACGCTGGACGTCGCGGGCGGTGCTGGCGAACCGGTCTTGGGTCGTCATCGGACACCGGCTGGGCATGGCGGACTTGCTGCGCAGCCGCGACGCCGGGCGGCTGACCGGCCGGCTGGGGCCGGACGTGATGGCGGACGGCTTCGACCCGGACCGGGCGGCGGAGCGGGTGGCCGCCCAAGGCGGGCGCGGCATCGGCGCCACTTTGCTCGATCAGACGGTGGTCGCCGGGATCGGCACCATCTACATGGCCGAGTCGCTGTTCGCCTGGGGGGTGCGGCCGGACCGGCCGGCCGACCAGGTGCCCGACCTGCCCGGATTGCTGGCCCACGCCCGTCGGCTGCTGAGGCGCTCAGCCGACGCCCGCACGCCGACCGCCACCGGCCTGACCGGACGCGGCCAGACCAGTTTGGCGCACGGGCGCGAGCGCCTGCCCTGCCGCCGCTGCTCGACGCCCATCGCGGTCATGCGAGTCGGCCGGCCGCCGCTCGACCGCCCGGCTTTCTACTGCCCGGTCTGCCAACCCGACTGATCTGACGGGGGGAATCGCGGCTCGGCCGGCGACGGCGCCTTGGCGGCCGCCCGCAATGTTCGAGTTCGCGGCCTACTGGCACGGCCTGGCCGCTGGCCGGCCGGCGGATGAGTTTCCCAAGGCGCGAGGATGCTAGCCTCGGTCAAGTCTTCGCCCAGGTTGACCGAGTTGTTTGACACGAAAGGGGCGTCCCGACCAATGAGGCATGGCTGCCGCCCGCGAAGACTTCGGCGCGAAGCGCCGCCGCCGGGCGGACTCGGGCTGACCGGGCTGGCCGGGCTAGCCGGACTGGCCGGGCTGGCCGGACTGGCCGGACTGGCCGCGTTAGTCGGACTGGCGGGGTGTTCGACGGGCGGCCCGGTTGCCCCGCCGATGACGTCAACGGCTCGCGCGGCCGTGGCGAAGAGCCCGCCGCCGGCTGTCGCGGACGAGTCGCCGGATCCGTCGGAGACCTGCGAATTACCTGATCCCGCCCGCGGCACCGCCGCGACGCCGCTGACCGACGGCGGCGGCTGGCTGGACCTGCCGACCTATGACGGCTCCAATCAGCCAACCCACTTGAACGTCCAGTTCGACCCGGCCGGCGCCTTCGGCCACCGCAACTGGATGACCATGACGCCCTATCCGTTTGGCGACGACAGCAAGGAGAATCCGTCCGTCCTGGTGTCCGACGACGGACTCGACTGGCGCCAGCCGGAGGGGCTCGAGAACCCGGTCTCCGGCCCGCCCCCGGACGTCGAGGCCGGCGGGCATTACTCGGACGGCTACCTCTTGACCCGGCCCGAGGGGTTCGAGTTGTGGTTCCGCTACAACCCGGCCAAGCCGGGCGCCGGGCGGCCGAACAACTCGGCCAGCGTCCTCTACCGGATGACCTCGCCGGACGGCATCGTCTGGTCTGACAAACAGGTTGTCTTCGACGGCGGCGGCCCCAGTTATATGAGCCCGTCGCTGATCGCCGAGGCGGGCCTGTACCGGCTGTGGTACTCCAACTACGGCGGCGAACTGGTTTACACGGAGAGCCCCGACCTGGCGTCTTGGGCCGAGCCGCAGGCCGTCGAACTGGAATTGGGCGACGGCTATGTGCCCTGGCATCAAGAAATCGTGCGAACCGATCGCGGCTATGAGGCGCTGGTGCTCGGATACAAGAAGACGGCGGCGGGCGCGACCGGCTACGCGCTTTTCCACACCCGCTCGGATGACGGCTTGCGCTTCGACCCGGGCCGGCTGATCGACCCGCAGGCGGTGGACCGACGCCTGGCGGGCCATCACTTTTACAAGAGTTCCCTGGTCAAGGCCTGCGGCGCCTATCGGCTCTACCTCGCGGTGGTCTCGCCGGAGGGGGCCTATAAGGCCTTCTACAAGCAGGTCAAGGTCGAGGATCTGGCGACGTTGTTCGGCTGAACAACACCCTTGGGCGATGGCTGGACAACACAATTGCGCGGCCGGTTAAGCGCCGATGGGCGCCGCCCGCAGGCGACGCCCATCGGCAACTGCTGGTCCGGAGCCAGCGCTGAATTCAGCGAACTCCCGCCAACTCGTCCTGGAACAACGCATCCGGGGTGTCCGGCACCCAGTGGCCGTCGTGCGAGGCCAGTCGATCCGACACCTCGCGCAATGTGGTCCACAAGGGCGTGCCGAGGGCCGCGCAGATCGAGGCCAGCAATTCCGAGCTGGCCTCCTTCTGCCCGCGCTCGACTTCGCTCAAGTAGCCCAGCGACACTTTGGCCGCGGCCGACACATCCCGCAGGGTTCGGTGCTGACGCAGCCGGTTGGACCGCAACACGCTGCCCAACTCACTTCGCAACAGGACCATTGGCTTGGCACCCCCTTCCCCGGCGTTGACGGTCTTTGATTGGATTGGATTAGTTAAACGGTACCGCGTCAGACCCGACCCTTGATTCGCGGGCCGAACCGGCGTTATGTCGTGGCTGTTCATCGCTGGACTAAACACCTTCGGCCGGTCCTATATTCCCGCCGTCTGGCGGATGGTGGCCTCGGCCAGTTCAAGCGCCCGCCTGACCACTTGGGTTCGCACTTGGGCGCGCCCGCCCTCAAGGCGCAAGGCCCGCACGGCGGGCTCTTCTTTGGCCCACGAGCAGGCCACAAAGGCGGTGCCCGGCTGGGCGCCGTCGGCCGGGTCGGGCCCGGCCACGCCGGTGGTGGCGATCCCCACGTCGGCCCCCATCAATCGGCGGATGCCAATCGCCATCTGGGCGGCGGCGGTGCCGTTGATGGCGCCGCGCTCCTCCAACAACTCCGCGTCGACTCCGAGCACGTCGCGTTTGATCTCATTGGCATAGGCCACGACCGCCCCGCGCAACACGCTCGAGGCGCCGGGCACGTCCACGATCACAGCGCTGACCAGCCCGCCGGTCAAAGATTCGGCCGTGGCGACCGACAAACCGTGCTCGCGCAACAGGTTTACCAGGGAGACCGCCCGCGCCTCGTTGTCCAATCCGCCGATGTTCCGAAACGGCGCCATCTGTTCACTCCTCTCCCCCGCCGCCGGCGGCCGGCGGCCCGCTCCAGCCTATACGTCGCTTCAGTTCGGCCAGTCGCGCTTCGGCCTGAGCCTGGGCCTGCGCCAATGTGGTATTCGAGGGGGCCGCCGATGCCGCCGGCGCGGGGGCCGCTCGGCCGTCCGGCCGTCCCCCGGCCGATTGCCGGCCAGACGGCGGCGGACCCGCCGGCGCGCCGCCCGGCGCGCCGCCCACGCCCGCGAGGCCAGGCGGCGGCTCGGGGGCTGGGCCCGGCCGCGACTCGGCCGCCGCCCGCTGAACCGTGTGCAACTGCGTCCATTCCGGCGCTGTGACGGGG
>JAITKC010000367.1 GCA_031278665.1 Bifidobacteriaceae bacterium
CGGAAGACGCCCCGGCCGGCGCCGTGCCGGCTTCCGCCGGCCCGGTCCTCATCCAGGTCGAATACCAGGTCCAAGGCGAGCGGGCGAAAGACTTCGAACAGGCGGCCAGGGCGCTGGCCACCTCGCGGCGGCGCACCGGCGCCGTCAGCTGGGATCTGTGGAAAGACGTCGCCGATCCGACCCGTTTCGTCGAGCAGTACACGCTTGTGACCTGGGGAGAACATATCGCCCAGCGCGAGGAGCGGGTCACCGGTTACGACCGCGAACTTGAGCGCCAGGCCTCCGCCTTGGCCGCGCCGGACCCCCGGGTCAGCCATTTGGTCCGGCCCGAAGACATGCCTCGGACCGATCGCGGGATCGCCGTGGCGGACAGCCTGAGACAAGGAGCAAACAAATGAGCCAAACCGAACCGATCACCATGTCGTCGATACCCGTCGTCCCCGCCGGCGCCCTGAGGGCCGATCCGCCGCGTCCCTTTGTCCCTCCGGCGGGACCGCTCAGGCGGTCGGTCGCGGCCGGCCGGGGCCGGTCGGTTGGCCGGCTGCGGGCCTGGCTGATAGTCCGCGGTGTAGCCGGCCTGATTCTGGGCGGCCTGATCCTATTCCTGCCGGGCCTCACGATTGACGCGTTCGCGCTGGTGGTCGGCGTGTTTCTGGTCGTGGTCGGGGTCATCCGGATAGTCGTGGGAGCGGCGGATTCCGAATTCACGGCCGGCTTGCGGGTCGCGAATATCGTCTTGGGCGTGGTCCTGGCCGCGATCGGCGCGGTGGCGATCCGGTTCCCCGGCTTCGGCCTGGTGGCCACCGTGCTGCTGATCGGCTTCGCCTGGATGATGGAGGGCGGGGCCGCCCTGGCCCTGGCGCCGCCGCGCGGCCGCGGCCGGGGCTGGGTGGTCGCCTTCGCGATTGTCTCGCTGCTGGCCGGCGCCGCCCTGATCCTCTGGCCGGTCGAGGCGATCGCGCCCCTGGTGATTGTGGCCGGCGCGGCTTTGGTGGTCGGCGGCCTGTTCGACTTCGTCGGCGGCTTCACACTTCACTCCGCGCGCACCGCGCTCCCGCGCCGCTAGATCCCGCGGCGTGAGCCCCCGGCGGCGCCGCCGCGCCGCTCGGACACCCCGCGCCGAGGCCGGCCAGGCGGCATCGGCGGCGGTCCGGGCCAATCCGATCCCGGTCACGCGACATGGGATGATTAGTAGATGGCGATGAGAGACATCCGGGTGATCGGCGACCCGGTTCTGCGCACTGTCTGCGACCCGATCACCAAGATCGACGACCGCGTCCGCTCCCTGGTGGCGGACCTGGTCCAGACGGTGGACACCGAGGGCCGGGCCGGATTGGCGGCCAATCAGATCGGAGTCTTGTTGCGGGCGTTCTCTTATAACATCGACGACGAGGTTGGATATGTGCTCAACCCGGTTATCGCCGAGCTTTCCGAACAATCCCAGGACGGCGACGAGGGCTGCCTGTCGGTGCCGGGCTTGTGGTTCCCGACTAAGCGGTCGTTCTACGCCCGCGTTGTCGGACAGAACTTGGACGGCGACGAAGTCATGGTCGAGGGCACCGGGCTGATGGCGCGCTGTCTCCAGCATGAGGTCGACCATCTCGACGGACACTTGTATCTGGACCGGCTGGACCGGGCCACCCGCAAGAAGGCGATGGCGGCGGTCCGCGAGTTGTGACCGGGCGGCGGCGCGCCGAACCGGCCCGCTCGAACCGCGCTGTTAGCGTTTGTTAATCTGCGGTTGGACATAGGCCCGACGGACTGGCGCTGGCGGCCCGTCATGGGGCACAATAGTTCCCGGCACGCCGCGCGAGGCCGTGTCCGTTTCCATCGGTCAGAACAGAGCTTGATACCGAGGTCGTAGGGGAAGACGCACCTCGAGTAGATCCTGGGAGGCTGATGATGTCTGATGTGATCACGCGCGGCGTGCTCTTTGTGCACTCTTCGCCGCGCGCGGTCAGCCCGCACATCGAGTGGGTGGCGACCAACGTGCTTGGCCTGCCGGTCTCGATGGACTGGACTGACCAGCCGGCCGCGCCCGGGACGCTGCGGGCCGAGTACTCCTGGCAGGGCCCCCAAGGCACCGGCGGGCGCCTGGCCTCGGCTTTGCGCGGCTGGGAGCACTTGCGCTACGAGGTCACCGAGGAGCCTTCTTTCGGGGCCGACGGCGGCCGCTGGTCGCACACCCCGTCGCTTGGGATCTTCTACGCCGTGATCGACGTCCACGGCAACACAATGGTGCCGGAAGACCGCATCCGCGCCGCCCTGGACTGCCGAGGCGATCTGGTCGCCTTGCGCCGGGGCCTGGACCTGGCCCTGGGCCAAGCCTGGGACGACGAACTAGAGGCCTTCCGCTACGCCGGCGCCGGCGCCCCAGTCCGCTGGCTCCACCAAATCGGCTAACCTCCCGCGAAACACGGACGGGTTCGCCGCCGCCGTCAGGCGGTGGCGAAGAGCAGGGCCATGTTGTGGCCGCCGAAGCCGAAGGCGTTGTTCATCGCCGCCAGCGGGCCGGCGGCGGGAAGGGGTTCGGGGCGGTCGCGGACCACATGGCAGGTGACTTCGGGGTCGAGGCGCTGGATGTTGACAGTGGGCGGGGCCAGGCGGTCGCGCAGCGCCAGGATGGCGAAGATGGACTCGACCGCGCCGGCCGCCCCGAGCAGGTGCCCGGTCATCGACTTGGTGGCGCTGACCGGCACCAAGGCCGCCCGCTCGGGCGATCCCAGGGCCTCGGCCAGGACCGACGTGATCGCCCGCGCCTCGATCGCGTCGCCCGCCGGAGTGGCCGTGGCGTGGGCGTTGACATGGGCCAGCGTCTCGGCCACGGCCGGGCCGGCGGCGGCCAAGGCGGCGCGCATCGCCCGCGCTTGGCCTTGGCCGGTCGGGTCGGGCGGGGCCACGTCATAGGCGTCCGATGACGAGCCGGCGCCCGCCAGCCTGGCGTACGTCCGGGCCCGCCTGGCCTGGGCGTGGCCGGCCGACTCCAGGACCACGGCGCCGGCGCCCTCGCCCATGACGAAGCCGTCGCGGGTGACGCAATAGGGCCGCGAGGCCGTCTCGGGCGAATCCGACCGCCTCGACAGGGCCTGCATTTTGGCGAAAGCGCCCAGGGTGAGCGGATGGATGGCCGCCTCGGTCCCGCCCGCCACGACCACGTCGGCCAACCCTTGGGCGATCAATCGCGCCCCGGTCACCAGGGCCTCGGCGCCGGAGGCGCAAGCCGACACGGGCGCGTGGGCGCCCGCCCGGGCGCCCAAGTCGATCGCCACCGCCGCCGCCGGCGAGTTCGGCATCAGCATCGGCACCGTCAGCGGCAACAGGCGCCGGGCGCCGCGGTCGCGAACTGTGTCCCAAGCCCCGAGCATGGTCTGCAAGCCGCCGATGCCGCTGGCCATGACCACGGCCAGTCGTTCCGGCGCGACGGCCGGCGCCCCGGCGTCGGCCCAAGCCTGGCGGGCGGCGATCAGCGCGTACTGGGCCGACGGGTCGTTGCGCCGGCGCTCCGGGCCGGACAAGACGGCATCGGCGGCCACCGCCAGAGTGGCGGCGAAGTCGACGGCCAAGCCGTAGCGCTCGGCCCAGTCGTTGTCGAGGGCGTGCGCGCCCGGCCGGCCGGCCAAGGCCGCCCGCCAAGTCGTCTCGACGTCGCCGACGAGCGGGGTGGTCGCCCCCAAACCCGTGACGACCACTCCTGGAACGGCCGACATCGCGGTCAGTCGCCGGCGATGAAGTCGACGGCGTCCTGGACGGTCTGCAACGTCTGGATCGAATCGTCGGGGATTTCGACGTCGAATCTGTCCTCCGCCAAGGTCAGTATGGTCATCATCGACAGCGAGTCGATGTCGAGATCGTCGGCGAAGGTCTTGTCCGGGTCGATGTCGCCCGGGTCGGCGCCCGTCTCGTCGACGATGATCTCGATCAAACCCTCGAGAACCTCATTCTTGTCCAATGCCATGGCTGTTCCTTTCATTGTTGGCTGGCTGATCCAGTGTCGACGGCAGTTCGACCACCTGCGCGGCGTAAGCCAAGCCCGCGCCGAAACCGATTTGGAGGGCGAGCTTTCCGCCCAGACCGGGATTGTCGCGCCCCAGCCGCTCGGTCGCCAACGGGATGGACGCGGCCGAGGTGTTGCCGGTCTCGATTATGTCGCGCGCCACCAGCACGCCGGCGGTCAGGCCGATTCGTTTCACTTGTTGTTCGATTATCCGGAGGTTGGCTTGGTGGGGGATGAAGACCGCGATGTCGTCGGCGGTCAGTCCGGCCTGGGCGATGGCCGCCCGGGCGACTTTCGACATCTCGAAGACCGCCCACTTGTAGACGCTTGGGCCGTCTTGGCGCAGAGTCGGCCAGGTTCCGGTCGCCACCGCCTGGCGGAAGTCGATGTTTTGGCCGACGTGGCCGGCTTTGGCGCCGTCGGCGCCCCAAACCGTCGGGCCGATGCCCGGACGGTCGCACGGCCCGACCACCGCCGCCCCGGCGCCGTCGCCCAACAAGAACGAGATCGTCCGGTCGGCCGGGTCGACGAAGTCGGACAGTTTGTCGGCGCCGACCACCAGCGCGTGTTCGGCCGCCCCGGCGCGCACCAACGAGTCGGCCAGTCCGATGCCGTAGCAGTAGCCGGCGCAGGCGGCCGAGATGTCGAAAGCCGCCGCGCCGCTCGCCCCCAACCGGTCGGCCAGGGCCGGCGCGGCCGCCGGCGTCTGCCGGAAATGGGTGACCGACCCCAAGATCACGACGTCGATCCGGCTGGCGTCCAGGCCCGCCCGGGCGATGGCGCGCCGCGCCGCCGCCTCGGCCAGATCGAGGGCCGAGGTCTCGGCGCCGGCGCGGGCCCGGGTGACGATGCCGGTGCGCGAGCGGATCCACTCGTCGGACGAGCTGATCGGCCCGGCCAACTCGGCGTTGCCGACCAACCGTCCGCCGCGCACGCCGTCGACCGCCAAAATCCGGGCGCCCGGCCGGGTTTGGCCGGCGGCGATCACGCCGCCACCGCCGCCGGGTCGACCCGCTCCGCCGCCAGGCCCGGGATGGCGCGTTTGACGATGCCGCTGAGCACGCCGGCCGGCGCCAGCTCAAGCTGGGCGCCGACGCCCCGGGCGGCGAAAGCCTCCACCACCAGATCCCATCTGACCGGCTGGGCGACCTGGCGGATCATAGTTTCAAGAATCTGATGGCCGTTGGTCATCGCCAGGCCGGCGTGGTTGGTGACCAGCGGAATCTGGGCGTCGGCCACGGCCACGCCAGCCAAAGCCGCCCGCAGCGCGTGTTCCGCCTCGGCCATCGCCGGCGTGTGGAAGGCCCCGGCCACGTCCAGGCGGACCACCCTGGCGCGCGGCGGGGCCGCCTGGGCCAGGCGGTCGATCGCGTCGGGCGGGCCGGCGGCGACGATCTGACCCGGCCCGTTGAAGTTGGCCGCCCAGGCGCCGGCGGCCGTTATCGCCTTGAGCACCTGATCGGGCGACCCGCCCACGACCGCGGCCATGGCGCCGGGCCGGGCGGCGGCGCAGGCGGCCATGGCCCGCCCGCGGGCGGCCACCGCCGCCATCGCGTCATCGGCCTTCAACACGCCGGCGATCACGGCGGCGGCGAACTCGCCGACCGAGTGGCCGGCCACCAAATCGAAGGGCTGGGCGACGGCGTCGTAGGACAGCAGCGCGGCCGCGGTCAGCAGCGGCTGGGCGACGGCGGTGTCGCGCAGCCGTTCGGCGCCGGCGGCCACGCCCAGTTCGACCAGGTCGAGCCCGGTCAGCTCAGACCAGCGGGCGACCCGGCTCAGGGCGGCGTCCGAACTAAGCCACGGGGCCAACATTCCCGGTTTCTGAGCGCCCTGGCCGGGCGCGACCAAAGCGCGCACGTCTTCCATCTTTGGTCCCGGCCGGCTCCGCGACCGACCCTATTGGGCACAGTGCCCTCTAGCGCGTTTTGTTGGAACTCTCCAAAGCTGCCTTGAATCGACAAGCCGTCGCTAGACTCCGCCCAGCCGGCCGACGGCCAAGGC
>JAITKC010000053.1 GCA_031278665.1 Bifidobacteriaceae bacterium
CCGGGCCGGAAATGCGAGCAATTTCAACATCTCGATCCGCTCGTGGATCAAGAAGTGCTTATTACTCGCATTTCGGACCCCTCAGGGCCGGTTCCGGGCCGGAAATGCGAGCAATTTCAACATCTCGATCCGCTCGTGGATCAAGAAGTGCGAATTACTCGCATTTCGGGCCCCGGGGTGCTGGCGATCGCTCGCGGGGCCTCGATTGCCGGACGGGTCAAGGGATTTGGGCGAGGCTCGGCGGAAGACGCACCCCTTCCAGGCGGGCCAGTTCCAGCGCCGCGCGCCTGACCAGCCGGGTCTGATCGCGCAGATCCCGCGCGCCGACCTCGATTGTGATCCGGCCGAGGCCGCGCAACTGCTCGCGCCGGACCATGTCTTGATAGACCTGTTCCGGTGACTCGAAGTGGTGATGTCCCTGGTACTCAATGCCCACCGGATATTTGTCGAGTCCCACGTCCTCATAACGAACGATCTTGCCGGAGGCGTCGCGAACCGGGCGGTTGACGACGCCTCGCGGCAGGCCGCAATCCCGCAACACCAGCCGCACCCAGGTCTCGGGGTTTGAGTCCGTGCCCGGCTCGGACAATTCCACCGCCAGGCGGGCCGCCCGGACCCCCGGGCGCGCCCCCAGCGCTTTAACGCTGGCGGCCAAATCGTCTTTAGTGAATTTCGGCGAGCCGCGCCGCATCAAACTGTCGCAGACCATCACCAGGCTCAAGAACGCCTTGTCCGGACCGCTTGTGAAATCGGCCAGCGGCCAGTTCCGGCCGTCGATTATGGCGCGCAGCCGACTCGCCTTGCCGCGCGGGCTCAATCGGTCCCAGGCGACTCGGTCGCCGTGGGGAAAGCGGTGACCCGGGGGAATGCGGTCGGCGGCGATCTGAGCCAGGCAATCGCCGACCGATGCGATCGGCACGCCGCAGACCACAAGCCACTGACTGGTCTGTTTGAGGTGGCGGTGGGCCTCTGCCCGGGTCGCGCGGCAACGATTGGCCCCCTGGCTCAGCTTTATGGGACCGTTCACCACCTCGGACTGCCAGGACGGCGGCAACTCGCAGCCCGCCAACATGAGGCCAGCCGCGCCGGTCACAAGACCGCCGGGGGTCGAGTCGACCGCCACGCGGGCGCGTTCCAACAGACTTGCGAACTGTTCGGTGTCGCCGATTGTCATGCTCTATGGTCCGCCAACCGCGCGTCCAGCCGCGGCGATAACGCGGTTGTCCTGTGGACAACCGGTTAACGCGGTCTAAGTCGCCCGGAGCCGGCGCGGGTCAGCGGCCGAGCCGGCGCTCGCGGGCCGCGTAAGAGCGCAGCGCGCGGAGGAAATCGACTTTGCGGAAGGCCGGCCAATAGGCCTCGCAAAAGTAGTACTCGGCGTGGACCGACTGCCAGAGCAGGAAGCCGGACAGGCGCTGCTCGCCGGATGTGCGGATCACGAGGTCCGGGTCGGGCTGGCCGCGGGTGTAGAGGTGTTCCGCGATCTGTTCGACGTCAAGGGTCTCGGCGAGTTGTTCAATCGAGATGCCGGCGCGAGCCTTCTCGGCCAAGAGCGAGCGCACCGCGTCGGCGATCTCCCGCCGCCCGCCGTAGCCGATGGCGACGTTGACGTGCAAACCCTCGACCTCGGCCGTGCGGGCCTGGGCCTGGTGCAGCAGTTCGGCGGTGCCGTACGGAAGCAGGTCGAGGGCCCCGACCACCTGGATGCGCCAGCGCCCAGTGCGGGCCAACTGATCGACCGATTGCTCGATGATGGCCATCAGCTGGTTGAGTTCGGCCGGCGGCCGCGCCAAGTTGTCGGTCGAGAGCATCCAAAGGGTCACCAACTCGACCCCGACGTCTTCCGACCAGGTCAGCAACTCGTTGATCTTGTCCGCTCCGGCGCGGTGGCCGGTGGCCGCGGGAGCGCCCGCCTCTTTGGCCCAGCGCCGGTTGCCGTCTAGGATCACGCCGACGTGGCGCGGCAGGTCTTGTCTGGACAACCGCTTGAGCAGCCGCCACTCGTAGATCCGGTAGAGCGTTCGCGACACAGACATCGGGTCAACTTTATCCCGACCACCCGGCCCGGGACCGGGCTAGCGCGGGCGCCAGCCCGGCGTGGGGTGATGGCCTGCGTTCCACAACGCTATGACTTGCCTGGAGTAGACGAGCGCTCAATAGTGAAAGCGGCCGCCCCAGCCTTGGTCGCGGGCCTGGCGGTGACACAGATCTTGGCCCAGGGGCCAGTTCGGGGCAAGAGTTCGGGTGCGATGCGACCCGGGGCGCCAGGCCCGCAAACGCGGCGGCGCGGTCCTGGTTGGTAGCTTGGGAGACGTGATCGGGAGACGGCCTTCCAGGCGCCGGCCCAAATCCGGCCCGCTCACCTTGGCAGCGCCCCTTTTGGCGGTGGCGCTGGTTGTTGGGGCGGTCGGCGCGCAGTGCTCGGATTTTCCGCCACCCGGCCGGAGCGGCGGCGAGGCGGGGCTGGAAGGCGAGCGGACGGCATCGGGCAACCGGGCGGCGGCTGAGGCCATCAAGGCGCTCGACTCGCTGCCTGACGCGGCCCCGGCGGACGCGGCGCCCAAATACGAGCGCGCGGAGTTCCTGCCCGGGGGGT
>JAITKC010000324.1 GCA_031278665.1 Bifidobacteriaceae bacterium
CGGGTTCGGCCGAGGTCACTCCGAGCAGCGCCGGCCAGCCGAGTTCGGCCGCCAAAGCCGGCGCCACGCCGGGGTGACCCACCGGATCGGCTATCACGACGGCGTCGGCGGCCCCGATCGCGCGCACCGCCTCCGCCAGGGCCTGGGCGGTCGCGGCGTTGTCCGCCAGCGGCCCGACCGCCGGCGCGACGTGCGTCGTCTCGACGCCCCGGGCCAACGCCCAGGCGGTTTCGCCGTCGCCGATCGTCAAACCCGTGACCGTCCCGCCGGCGCCGGCCAAGGCCTTGGCGATGGCCAAGGCGGCCGGGTCGTCGTCGCCGGCCGCCATCTTGGCGCTCCCCCAATCAACCTGGCCGTCCGCTCTAACCAGCGCCGACGCCGTCGAACGCGACCACTTGTAGATCACAACCGTCTTCAAAGCCCAGCCCCTTTTCGCTTGCCGTGTCCGCCGGCGCCGTCAGTGGGCCGACTGGCCGCCGTCGACCAGGAAGACGCCGCCGGTGGTGAAGGAGGCGTCATCGGACGCCAGGTAGAGCACCATGCCGGCGATCTCCTCCGGCCGGCCGGTCCGGTGAACCGCGTTCTGGCCCACAACAACCGCCCGGAAGCCCGGGTCCGCCAGCCAGCGGGCGGTCATCGGCGTCTCGACCAGGCCGGGCGCCAGAGTGTTGATCCGGATGTTCTTTTCGGCGTACTCCAACGCGGCGCCGCGGGTCAATCCGAGCACGCCGTGTTTGGCGGCCACATATGGCGCCATGCCCGGATCGGCCACCACCGAGACGATCGAGCCGGTGTTGATAATCGAGCCGCCGCCTTGTTTGAGCATCTGCTGGATCTCGTATTTCATCGCCAGGAAGGTGCCCTTGAGGTCGACGCGCAGTGTGTGCTCGAACTCCTCGGAGGTGAAGTCGGCCAGCGGCTTGGTCACCGGCAGCGAGCCGGCGTTGTTGAAGGCCACGTCGAGCCGGCCGTGGCGCTCGACCACGGTGGCGATCGCGCTCTTGACCGACTCCTCGTCGCCGACGTCCAATTTGACGGCGCTGGCGACGCCGCCGGCGGCGTTGATCTCGTCCACCACGTCCGGTGGCGTGCGGTAGGCGCTCAGCACCAGTTGGGCGCCCTCTTTGGCAAAGGCCAAAGCGGCGGCCTTGCCGATGCCCGTGGCCGCGCCTATGATCAGCACGACTTTGCCTTCAAATCTGTTCGCCATGGCTTTCTCCAATCGTCCAGGGATGCGATTAGCCCAGCCCGCCGGCCCGTGTGAGGTCCGCTCGGATGGCCGGGTTGTCTGCGAGCCCGCCGCCATGGCGGGCTTCCCCGCAAGTCTCGCCGCCTAGCCTCGGGACTCGGTAGGACCATTTGGATACAAGCCGCAGTCAACTTTCGGCTACCGGCCGGCGGGGCCGGGCCCCGCCTTCGGACGGTTTAGTCGACCAGGCCTTGGCGGACCGAGTAGACGGCCACTTGGACGCGGTTTTTCATGCGCCATTTCGCCATCACGCGGCCGATGTGTTTCTTGACGGTGGCCTCGGTGATATATAACTGCGCGGCGATCTCCTCGTTCGACAGCCCGTCCACCAGCAAACGCAGGACGTCGCGCTCGCGGCGGGTCAAGGACTCGCCGGTGATCGCCCCGCGCGGGCCGCCGGAGCCGAAAGAGGCCAAGACTTTGGCGGCGATCGGCCCCGACAGGGCCGCCTCGCCTTGCATCACCCGCGCCAGGAAGGCCCGCAGACGCTCCGGCGGCTCGTCTTTCGACAGATAGCCGTGGGCGCCGGAGGCCAGGGCCTGGAGCACGTCGTCGCCGACCGAGGACATCGACAACATCACCACCCGGCAGTCCGGGTTCGACGATGTGATCTCCCTGGTCGCGTCGATCCCGCCCATGCCGTTCATGCGCACGTCCATCAGGACCAAGTCCGGGCGCAGGCGGGCCGCCAAGTCGATGGCTTGGCGCCCGTCGGGGGCCTGGCCGACCACTTTGAAATCCGGCCAACGCCCGATCAAGGCCGTCAAACCCTCGCGGAAGAGCCGGTGGTCGTCGACCACCAACACCGTCGTCGGCTCTGCGTTCACGCGAAAACCCCAATCCTTTCAGTCAATGCGATCCAACCCTGGGCCTGGCCCAGCGGCGCCTCGGCGACCACTCGGGTGCCCTGGCCGGGGGCCGAGCCGACCGTCACCTGGCCGCCCACCCCGGCCATCCGCTCGCGCATGATGGCCAGGCCGAGCCGGGTGTCCGGGACCGCCGAGGGGTCGAAACCGCGGCCGTCGTCCTCGACCTCGAGGCGCACGTGGCCGTCGGGGGCCGTCAGGCGGACCGTCACGCGGGCGGCCAAGGAGTGGATTTGGGCGTTCGACAAGGCCTCCTGAAGCACGCGGCTGAGTTGGGCGGTGACGTCCAGCGGCACCCCGGCCAGACGGTCGGGCTGCGGGCATTCCAGTTCTACCGCCGCCGACCCGAGCGCTTGGAAGGCCTCGATCTGAGCTTTGACCGCGTCCAGACAGGACCGCGAGGCGACCGCCGGACCGGCCCGCAGGCCGAGCATTTGGTGGCGCAGGCTCGCCTTCAGCGTGGCCACCATGCCGCTCAGGTCGGCGACGTCGACCGCCAAGGCGGCCTGGTCGCCGTCGGCCAAGTCGAGGCTCATCGCCCCGGCGTGCAAACCCAGGGCGGCGACCTGTTGGGCCAGGTCGACGTGGAGTTCGTCGGCCAGCAGCCGGCGCTCTTTGAGCGCCCCGAGCTCTTGTTGGCGCCGGGCCAGCAAACCGGAATGCAGGGCCCGGCCGAGAATATGGCCGGCGGCGGCCAAAAACTGGCGCTGACCGGCCGACAGCGGGTCGTCCCGGTCGAAGCTCAGCAAGACGGCGCCCAGGTGGCGGCCTTCGGCGTGGACGCCGACCACCACGCCGGTGACGTCGAACCAGCTCTTCCACTCCGGCGACAGAACGCTCCAGCCCTCCGAGTCGAGGTGGTCGCGGGCCGCCACCGGCGAATCCTTCGGGTCGATCCAGGGGTCGCGGACGTGGACGTTGGCCGGGATCCAGGGCCAGCGGTCGGCGAACATGTCCCGCTGGTCGTCATCGGTCACCAAAACCGCGCGCGCCCCCGAATCGTCGAGTAGAAAACTGGGCGCGTAGCGGGCGCCGACCGCCCGTTGGAGCAGTCCGACCGCCTTGACATAGCCCTCCCAGCGTTCGTCCGAGGAGTTCAGGGCTTCGCACATTTGCACCAAGACGCCCATATAACAAGGGCATCCGTCGCTCACCCTGGTCATGCTAGGGCGCCCGCGCCGCCAGCGCCAGGCTTCGGGCGCCGTGGGGCGGCAAAACCACCGCAACCGCCGCCCGGCGCGGCCCGCCGCCAGGCGAACCGCCAGGCGAACCTTAAACCAGGGTCGATTTGATCTTAGACAGCCGCCCGAGCAAGCCGGAGACGAAATCGGCCGACTTGTCAGTCGACAATTTGCCGGCCAAATCGGCGGCCGCTTTCAAGGCCACCGGATCCGGCACGTCCTGGCCGAAGACCACCTCATAGGCGCCGACATACAAGATCGCCCGGTCCACGGCCGGCATCCGCGACTGCGGCCAGCCCTGCGAATAAGTGTCCAGCCACTCGGAGATCTCGCCCTGGCGCGCCGCCACCCCCTCGACTAGTTCGACTGTGTACGGCGCCGGGGCGGCGGCATCGGGCAATTCGGCGTCCCACCCGGCCGACGCCAACTCCGAGCGCCGGCCGAGCAACTGGCGCGGGTCGAGGTCGCGCTGAAGCGCCTCGAAAACCAACTCGACGGCGCGCCGCCGGGCGGCGGTCCGCGACGGGCCGCCGGGCGGCGCGTTCACTCGTTGACCCGGCCGAGGTATTCGCCGCTGCGGGTGTCGACTTTGACGCGGGTGCCCTGTTCGACGAAAAGCGGCACCTGGACCACATAGCCGGTCTCAAGGGTCGCCGGCTTGGTGCCGCCGGTCGACCGGTCGCCTTGCAGACCGGGCTCGGTGTAGACGATCTCGAGTGTCACCGCCGCCGGCAACTCCACATAGAGCGGCTCGGACTGATGGGTGGCCACCACCGCGTCTTGGCCCTCGAGCAGGAAGCGGGCGGCGTCCGCGACCGTCGCGCTGGCGACCGGAAGCTGCTCATAGGTGTCTTTGTCCATGAAGACGAAGGCGTCGGCGTCGCGGTAAAGGTATTGCATCTCCCTTTTGTCGACTGTCGCGGTGTCGACTTTGACGCCGGCGTTGAAGGTCTTGGCGACCACCTTGCCGGTCAACACATTCTTCAGTTTTGTGCGCACAAAAGCGCTGCCCTTGCCCGGGTTGACGTGCTGAAACTCGACCACGGTCCACAAGGCGCCGTCCAGGCTCAGCACCAGCCCGTTCTTCAAATCATTGGAGGTTGCCACAAATATCTCCGTCGTTGTTGCAGGAATTGGCCCCGGATATCCTACCGGCCGGGCGCCTACGCATGCGTAGGGAGGCCGCAAGCGACTAGGGTCCCGTGCGTGAAGGTCTTCGCAACGCCCGCCATCGCCCCGCCCAATCCCCACGAATCGATCGCCGACCTGCTGCTCGAGCGGCGCAACCGCGACCCCGCCGCGGCGATAATCGAGGTCAAAGAAGCCGACGGCTGGCGGCCGGTGTCCGTCCACGAGTTCGTCGTCTCGGTCGAGGCCTTGGCCAAAGGGCTGATGGCGGCCGGAATCGAACACGGCGACCGGGTCGGCATAATGGCCCGGACCTCGCCGGAGTGGACCCGGCTGGATTACGCGCTGTGGTTCATCGGCGCCGCCGGGACGCCGATCTACGAGACCTCCTCGCCCGCCCAGGCCCGCTGGATCGTCGAAGACGGCGGCCTCAAGGCGGTGGTTTGCGAGACCCGGGACCACGCCGAGATCCTCGCCTCGTTCCACAAGGGCCCGCTGTGGGTTATCGACGATGCCGCGCTGACGGATTTGGCGGAAAAAGGCCGGTCGGTCTCCGACGCGGCTTTGGCGACCCGGCGCGAAGCCGTCCAGGGCGACGATTTGGCCGCTTTGATCTACACCTCCGGCACCACCGGGCGGCCGAAGGGCGTCGAGCTGACCCACCTCAACTTCACCACCGCCGCTCGCAACGCCTACGCCGCCTTGTCCTGGATAGTCGAACCGGGTTCGCGGTCCTTCCTGTTCCTGCCGCTGGCGCACGTCTTCGCCCGCGTCATCAACGTGATCGCGCTCCACTCGCCCGCCGTGATGGCCTATCTGCCGGACACCAAGACCCTGATCCAGGACCTGGCCTCGTTCCGGCCGACTTTCCTGCTGGTGGTTCCGCGCGTGTTGGAAAAGGTCTACAACGCCGCCGAGGCCTCGACCGGCGGCGGGCTGAAACTGAAACTTTTCCGCTGGGCCGCCAAAGTCGCCATCGTCTCCTCGCGCGAACTCGACTCGCGCGGCGGCTTCACCCCGGTCCGCCGCGTTCAGCACGCCGTCGCCCGGCGGCTGGTGTTCCGCAAACTGACCAAGATGTTGGGCGGCCAACTGGTCTACGCCGTGTCCGGCGGCGCGCCGCTAGGCGAACGGCTGGGCCATTTCTTCCGCGGCATCGGGCTGAGCGTCTACGAGGGCTACGGCCTGACCGAGACCTCGGCCCCGACCGCCGTCAACCGCCAGCGGGTCAACAAAATCGGCACCGTCGGCCAGCCGCTGCCCGGCCAGACGGTGGCGCAGGCCGATGACGGCGAAATCCTCTGCCAGGGCTTCCACGTCTTCCGCGGCTACCGGAACGACCCGGCGGCCACCGCCGCCGCCTTGGCCGGGGGCTGGTTCCACACCGGCGACGTCGGCTCGCTCGACGACGACGGCTATGTGACGATCACCGGACGGCGCAAAGAGTTGATCGTCACGGCCAGCGGCAAGAACGTCGCGCCGGCTATTTTGGAGGACCGCCTGCGCGGCCATCCGCTGGTCTCGCAAGTGGTCGTGGTCGGCGACCAGC
>JAITKC010000149.1 GCA_031278665.1 Bifidobacteriaceae bacterium
CCGCCTCGGCCGACCGCGCTGCGGCTGCCATGCGATCCGTCATACCCGCCTTCGACCCGCTGTCTGAGGACCCCCTCGCCCGTTTGGACGCCGCGGGAAAAAGCGGCACGGCAGACTTCGACGGCGCGCTCAACAACGCAACCTATGTGGCCTTCGCTCCCTACTCCGATCCGCAGGTCGCTGTCGCGGTGTTCATGCAGCCCGGTTCGGCCGGCCAGACAGGTTTGTCGGGCTCCGATGATGCGCGGCCGGTTGCCGCCGCGCTGCTGGAAGCGTCCCTCGCAGTCGTCGCCGCCGGGTGACCCCGAGTGGGACGACGGTGCCGGGCTCAGCGAACAGAACCGGGCTGTCGTGGCGCGTCAAACGCGTGGTCGCCGTCGACTGTCGGCAACAGGGTTCCGGGCAAACCGGACGAGCCCCTCCAAAGATCCACCACCAGCACAGTTGTGTTGTCTCGGCCGCCAGCTTGAATCGCCGCCTCCGCTAGTCGCGTGGCGCATTCTTGTGGGCGGGCCCTCAGATCCCCGACAACCCCCGCGCGCGCGGCGCGGTCAAGCGCCAATATGCCGTCGGTGGCCAAAACGAGACGCGCCGGGCAGGCCAGGGTCAGGCAGGAGAATTGCGCCTTGTGTTCGCCGGCGCCCAGCAAGCCTGTCGGCGCCTCTCCACGCGGCGTACCGCGGGCCGGGGTGACGAGGACGGGCGCAGAATCGCGTCCGACCACCCACACGGGGCTGTCGCCCACCGCGGCCACGGCGACGCTCACCACGGAGTCGCCGGAGAACTGAAAATGGGCCATCGAGACGGTGGTCTGGCCGGTGGGCGAGCCGCCACCCGACCCAAGCGAGCTCGACACTTGCCTGTGCGCGGCTTCAACCAGCTCGGCCATGAAGCTTTCGCGGGCAGCGGGAGGGTCAAATGTGGCGGGCGCGACGGCCGCGTCCAGCAAGAGCTGAGCAAGGCCGAGCTGGGCAGCGGCCGCTCCGTGTAGTGAGCCGCCCACGCCGTCCAGAACGAAAGCCCAAGGGGGCGCGCAAGCGCCCCGGTCCTGATTAGACGTGCGCCGCCCGAGCAGCGAGGCGTAACCGTACTCGACATCGACCAACATATTTACCCGCCGCCGGGACCCATGAACTGTGTGGCTTCGGCGTCCTCTTGCTCAATCACAGCGACGACTGCGGGGCCGTCGCGGCCGCCGAACCGGATACGTTGCCCGTCGCGGAGCGGCACCGGGCGCCACCGGACCACCCCGACCCCATCGACTGTGGTCCCGTTGCGAGAATTCAGATCTGTCATCACCAAGCGGACCAGTCCGTCGGCGGCGCGCTCCGCGCTAAAGCGGGCATGGGGAATCGAAACGTACTGGTCGTCGAACTGAAGGTCCCCTTGGTTTTGTGCGCCATCACGCGGGCGGCGACTCACAATGCAGTCGCACTCCTCAGTTACCGGCCAAAAGCCGGAATCGGCGCCGTCCGGCTTCAGACCTACTTTGGCGGCCGACGGGCCGGGCCACCGCCCTGGGCCCACCGGGTTTGACGGCGACCTCGGCGTCTCGTCTTGATCTGCCGCCACGGCCCGCATTCTCAAGCCCTTGAGGCTGCGGTCCATAGCCACGCTCACCCTGAGCGAACCTTGGATTTCCGCGCCAGCCGCCGCCAGTGTCACAGGCAGATTCCGTTCGATCTCGACAATCACCTGGCGCTCAACGGGCCTGAGAGCGTCCAGCGCATCCGGCGAGAGGTAGACCAACACCGTGTTCGCGTACACCACGCCGCGCAACGTCTTAACCCCGGCGCGAACGATCTCACTTTCCATAGCCGCCTGCACCTGCCTGACCGTAAGCTCTTGTTCGCCAATGCTTAGGATCGCCCAGAACCGCCGGGCCATTTCTCCGATCCTCATGTGTGTCTCACCGATGTCGGGCCAGAAGCCTCTTTGACGACGAAACTGTCCAGGTGCCAGCGGTTCTCAGATTCGCCGGTGGGGATCCAGACCTTGGACTCCCATTCGCGACGGGCGGTTCTAAAGCCCGACGAGCCGGCTTCGGCGCTCTCGACCACGACCACACGTGACGGCAGCGTGTCTCCCGCGGCGCCCAAACCGACCTCGGAGATCAGATCTCCCCGGCACAAGATCTCGCCCCCGGCCAGTGCGATCAGCGATAGCTGTGAGGGTACCCCCTGGCCGGCGCCCTCGCGATACGTCCGAAGCCGCTCCCACCAGACCCGCAACGGATCCGATCCCTCCGGCGCATAAAGGTAAGCCGCGGTCAAGGCCAATTCCGGTTGATCGCGTGTTATCGCAACGCACTTTTCGCCTTTCGCGATTTGGTACCCGTGCGGCCGGGCAGGGGATGCGACCTCCGCCGCCCACTCCTCGGCGGCCGGGTCGCGCTCGAAGCGGATTCCGCCGTTGATCACCGTCCCGGACGTCCACGGCACCTTGACCGGACTGAGAGCTATTGTGCCCAGATCCATCTGGACGTAGGCCTCGGGGTCGGCCGCGCGCACAGAAACGAACAGCCTCCCGCGCGCGTTGCTGACATGCATATCAGCCGCCAGCGAGGCGGTGTCTTTCACCAACCATGTGTATCCCTCCCCGATGCGGTAATCGTAGGTTTGTCCGGCGCGATTGGTGGCACGGCACACCACCCCGGTCCCTTCGTCAAAACCCCCCGGTTGAATACGTCCTCTAAAGTTGCATCCCATCTGCCGCTCATATACCGTCGCGTCGGACAACTCCGCACCAGGCGGACTGGCGTATTCCCTCTCTGGGCGTGCCTCCTCGCAGCCTGCGATGGCCGCTCCCAGGTCAAGAACCCGATCAGTCTGGTCCTCGTCGAAGCGGCAAGCGGTCTCATCGCGGTCCAAGCCCCGGTCAATCCGCGCCAACAAGGGCGGCGTGGGACGGACGGGACGGGCGGCGTCCCTGATCAGGGCCGATCGAGACGGAACCCCTTCTTGATCGGGGAGGTCGCGAACCGTCCGCCCTATGTCAACGATTAGCCGCGGTCCGGGGCTTTCCGGCTCATCGATCGGCGAGCGCGTAAACCAGCGCTCGTCGAAACCTCGGGCGGCCGGCCTTCCGGCCGTCGCTACCCCGTCGACCGGACGCACCGCCCGGGCGGGCGCCCGCGCCGAGAGGGGAAGCCCGTTACCCGCTTCCATGGCCTGACCGGCCGCCTGAGCCGCCCATTCGGAGTCCGGATAGAAGTTGGTGGCGTTGGCTACCGTCGCCACAGCCGCGCCGCCGCGCCAAGATTCCACGCCACCCTCCGACGATGCCGAATACTCGCCGTCTGCCGCCCCGCGTCCCCTGCCTTTGCGGCCGGCCAGCCTAAGCGACGCCAACCAGGACAACAGGGAGGCGCTGGCGCCTCTTTTCCGTGCGTCTAGCCGCGCCGCCACCTCGACCCGGACTCTAGCGGGAGGTTGGCCTCTCCCGCGGGCCGCAGATCGCAAACGTCCCGCCGCCAACCCCGCCACAGCCCCGGCCAAGAACGTCCCGAAGAGGATCGGGATGGCGGACAGATCCCCGATCAACTCAGGCATAGTTGGACCCCTTCCGATTAATGGCGTATCCGAGGACTCTCAGGGTTTCCACGACCTCGGGACCGTATCCGTTCGGCTCATAGTCGCAACGGGCTTTAACCGCGAATTCGTTCTTCATCTGTTTGTCCCCCAATAAGTCCTCTAGCCGCCTGCTCAGGACGGCGGCGCTGGGCCTTGCGTCGGCGTCCGGGTTAAGGCCTCCAAGGATCGCACTCTTCAGGCGATCGGGGGTGTCTACGAGAAGACCTGGCAGTCGCGATTTCCACGCCTCGCGGTACATGGCGGACCACTCCGGCCAAGGCTTTACATGGGGATTGACTGTCCTGTCAACGACATCGTTGACGCGCTCGCCTGTGATTATGAAAAAGAGTATGGCTGAAACGCCAAACACGTCGCCGGCGGCGCTACTAATCGGGTCTTGTCCGGAAATAAGCTCCGGGGCTTGCCATCGTGGGGTTCCCACCGCCGGGCCCTGGCCAATCCGCGACGCGGAGCCAAAATCAATCCACGACACGGCTCTGTGCGAATCCACCGAAGGGATCACACACGACCCGAATTCAGTCGGACCGTTGACTACGACGTTCCGCGCCTTGGCGTCGTTGTGGGCCATTCCAGCGACGTGCAACTCGTGGAGCTTTTGAGCCAAATCGGCCCCCCAAGACGCGGCTATTCGATATGGCAGCACCATCTGCTGCCGCTGGAGCTGGCCCAAGAATCGCTCAAGGTCGGTGCGCGGCCGGTAGGGCGAAACCCAGTAATCGCCGTCAACCCAGCCAACGGCCGGCAGAAGTTTGGCGATGTCCTCCTCAGGCGAACGCCCGTCCGGTAAGCGCTTGATCGCAATACAAATGGTCGGCAACGCGTCCACATTCAACGTGGGAGGCGGGTCGGTCTCTGGAATCTTGATCGCCAAATTGACCTCATGGCTGCCCGCGTCCGGCCACGGATACAGCGATGGGCCAATCAGGTAGCGGCAGCCGCCGCCGTCGGTCCAAACTCTGCCTGGCGGAAACCGTGACGCCGGTTCCCAGGGCGCGGCGCCCGCGGAGCCGCTCATATCCGGCGGCAGGCCCGGGGTTTCTCCTGACAGATCCTCGGGCGGCCGGGGCAGCGTCGTGTCAACTGGATCGGACAGACCCGGCCATGACGGGGCCCGACCCGCGCCCGCCTGGTTCGGCTTGGCCGG
>JAITKC010000187.1 GCA_031278665.1 Bifidobacteriaceae bacterium
CCTTCCAGCCGATGCGCATGAACTGGTCGTAGCGGAAGCGGACGACGGTGCCGCGCACCCACACGAACAGGAACATCAGCAGCCAGGTCTTGGCCAAGAACCACAAGATGGTCCAATAGCCGGTGTTGAGCAGGCCGCCCCAGAGGGCGCTGAGCGGCCACGGCGCCCGCCAGCCGCCCAGGAAGAGGGTGGCGCAGACGGCGGAGACGTTCAGCATGTTGATGTATTCGGCCAAGAAGAACCAGGCGAACTTCATCGACGAGTACTCGGTCATATAGCCGGCGACCAATTCGCCCTCGGCCTCCGGCAAGTCGAAGGGCAGCCGGTTGGTCTCCCCGATCATCGCGATTATGTAGAGAAACAAACTGGGCGCCAGCATCACGCCGTACCAAAGCTCGGCTTGGGCGCCGACGATAGTCGAAGTCGACATCGAACCCGACATGATGAACACGGTCACCAGGCTCATGCCCATGACCAGCTCGTAGGAGATTATCTGGGCGGTCGAGCGGACCGAGCCGAGTAGCGAGTAGGTGGCCCGCGAGGACCAACCGCCCAGCACGATGCCGTAGACGCCGACCGCGGTGACGGCCAGTATGTAAAGCACCGCCACCGGGAAGTCGGTCAATTGCAGCGGCGTGGTGATGTCGGTCCAGGGGATTTTGACCGGCCCGCCGATCGGGATTACGGCGAAGACCATCAACGAGGCCATGACCGACAAGCCGGGCGCGACTATGTAGGTCAGTTTGTCCGCCCGCGAGACGTTGATGTCCTCTTTCAGGAACAGTTTCATGGCGTCGTAGACCAGTTGGAACAGGCCCATCGGACCGCGCACATTCGGTCCGATCCGCTGCTGCAGCCGGGCGATCACCTTGCGCTCAAACCAGATCGCGACGATCACCGAGACGAGGGCGCAAATCAGGATAGCCACCGCCTTGACGGCCACGATCCAGCCGTTGTCCTGGCTGAAGTCGGCCACGACCTCGCCCGCCTGGGCGCCTCGAAGACTGCTGATCATTGTTCAACCTCCTGGCCGGCCGGGGCGGCGGATATGTCGACCACGTCGCCGTCGGCCGCCGCCAGCAGCACCCGCACCCAACTGCCCGGCGACTTGGTCGGCAGGTGGACCACCTGGTCGAGCATTTCGATGATCGCGACCGGCAGGGTGATCGCGCCGGCGGCGGTCGCGACCTTGAGGCGGTCGCCGGGCGCCACTCCGACGGCTTTGGCCGTGGCCGCGCTCAGTTTGGCCCTGGGCGCCGGGGCCGATGCCGCCAACCGCGGCTGGCCGTCCAGTCCGGCGGCGTCGTCCACCAGTTGGCGCCAGGTCGACAGCCAGGCTTGGCCCGGCCCCGGGGCCGGGCGGGCGGCCGGGCGGACGGCCGGGGCCGGGGCGCGCCGCTCCGGTCGGCCCAGCCGCGCCAGCGCGGCGTGGGCCTCGGCCAATTCGCCGATTCTGGAATCGAAGCCGAGCCGTTTCGCCAGCGCCGCCAACACCTTCCGGTCCGGCAGCGCGGTCGAGGCCAAGATCTGCGGGAACGGGCGCGGCCGGCCTTCCCAGTTGACGAAGGTGCCGGCTTTCTCTTGGGGCGGGGCGACCGGCAGTATGACATCGGCCCAGGGCGCGATGGCGTCGCCACGGACCTGGAGCGCCACCACTTTGGCGGCTTTCAAAGCCCGCGCGGCGGCGGCCGGGTCCGGCAGGTCGACCAGTTCCAGGCCGCCGGTCAGCACGGCGTCGATTTCGCCGGCCGCCGCCGCGGCGACGACGCCGGGCAGGTCGAGCCCGCCCTCGCCCGTCACCGGGCCGCCGAAGACCGCCTGGGCCGCCTCTTCGGTCAGTCCGGGCAGCGCCCAGCCGGCCGGGGCGAGGCCGGGCAACAGCCCGGCCTCGAGCGCCGCCCGCTCGCCCGCCCGCCGGGGAATCCAGACCAGCCGGGCGCCAAGGCGTTCGGCGGCGGCCAAGGCGGCCGTGTAGGCGCCGGGCGAAGTCGCCAAACGCTCGCCGACCACTATCACGCCGCCGGCCAGCGCGGCCGCCGCCTCGCCCAAAAGCCCCTCGGCGGCATCGGACAACGCCGCCAGAGCTTCGGCTTCGCCGCCGGGCGGGGTCCTAAGCAGTTTCCCGCCCAGGCGCGTCAGACCGCGCGAGGCGAGCGGCGCCAGCGCGTAAACTTTGGAGCCGGCCGCGCGCAGGCGCAGGAAGACCACCCCGCCCTCGTCTTCGGCCTCGAATCCGGCCAACAACACGGCCGGGGCCGCCACCAGTTCGCCCAGGCTCACCCCGGCGCCGGCGCCGGCCACGAAGTGGGCCAAGAACTCGGCCTCCTCGCGACTGGACGGCCGGGCTCGGAAATCGATCGAATCGGTGCCCAGCACCGCGCGGGCGAAGACGGCGTAGGCGTGGGCGTCCTCAAGGGTCAGCCGTCCGCCCGGCAACACCGCCGTGCGCTCGGCCCGGCCGAGGATCGCGGCGGCGGCGGCCAGACCTTCCGGCCACGACGCCTCGACCAACTCGTCGCCGCGCCGGATCAGCGGGCGGGTCAGCCGGTCCGGCGCCACCTGCCAGCGGAAACCGAAACGGTCCTTGTCGGTTATCCACTCCTGGTTGAGGTCCGGATCGTCGCCGGCCAGGCGGCGCAAGACCGTGCCGCGCCGGTAGTCGACCCGGATAGTCGAGCAGGTCGCGTCGTGTTCGGCCACGGTCTGGGCGCTGACCAAGTCGAAAGGACGGGCCCGGAAGCGGTAGTCGGCCGAGGTCAGGGCGCCGACCGGGCAGATTTGGATTATGTTCCCGGCGAAGTAGCCGGCAAACGGCTGGCCGTCGACGGCTGGGACGTCGCCGGCGGCATCGCCGGCCGCGACGTCCTCACCGGGCTGCGCTGGGTCGCCGGCGAACCCGAGCACGGCCGGGTCGAAACGGCCGATCTGCTGGTTGGCGCCGCGCCGTTGCAAGGCGATGAACGGGTCGGCCGGGATCTGGGCGGCGAAGCGGGTGCAGCGCTGGCAGAGCACGCAGCGCTCGCGGTCGAGCAAGATCAGCGGCGTCAGCGCCAGCGGCTTGGCGAAAGTGTTCTTCTGTTCGGCGAACCGGCTGACCGGCCGGCCGGTCGCGATCGCCTGGTTTTGGAGCGGGCATTCGCCGCCCTTGTCGCAGATCGGGCAGTCAAGCGGATGGTTGATCAAAA
>JAITKC010000221.1 GCA_031278665.1 Bifidobacteriaceae bacterium
CGCGGGCGGTCAGGTCTTGATCGGCCATCGTCAACAGATTGGTTCCCCGGCGCGCCGCCCGTTGCAGGGCGTCGCGGACGTCCAGCAGGTATTCCCGCGCGCCCTCGAAGTCGAGTTCCGGCCGGGGCCTTTCCGCCAGCCAGGACGCCACCACCGCGTCTAGGGTTACCACATCCCTCAGGCCGCCGCGGGCTTCTTTCAGATCCGGCTCCAGCCGGTAGGCCAGATGACCGAACGACTCCTCGCGCTCCGCCACCGACGCGACCAGTTCCGGCAGCCGCTTGCGCGCCCCCGCCCGCCAGTCGGTCAGCACCGCCGATGCCGCGCGGCCGGCCAGTTCCCGGTCCCCGGCCAGCGCCGTCAGCGACAGCAGCCCGGTGGCGGCGGGCAGGTCAGCCGAGGCGATCCGCCGGCATTCCGCCAGCGACCGGAACGACTGGTCGAGGTCGAACCCGGCGTCCCAGATCGGGTACCAGAGCGCCCGGGCGAGGCGTTCGCGCCGTTCCTCGTTCCAGCCGTGGCCCTCGTAGACCACCACCAGGTCCAAGTCCGACAGCGGCCCGATGTCGCCGCGTCCCAACGAGCCGACGCCGCCCAGCGCGATCCGCCCGGCCGGCCCCCCGCCGGCCGGCCCGCCGCCAGTCCCGCCGCCAGCCCCCAGGCGGTCGCTGGCCGCCGCCCGCGTCCACAACCGCGCCAGCGCCGCCCGCAGCAACGCGGTCCTGGTTTGCCGTCCGCGCCGTCCAGGCGTCCACCAGGCCTGGGCCAACGGGCCTTGCGATTTCCGGGCCAAGCCAAGGTCCCGGAAAGTCGGCCGCAACCCCGCGTTGGCCGGACCGCTTTCCGGGACCTCGATATCTGATTTGTCCAGACTCAAGATTGGCGCTCAGAGCGCGTCGGCGCCCTTGTCGCCGGTCCTGACCCGGACCAGTTCTTCGACGTCGACAACCCAGACCTTGCCGTCGCCGATCCGCTCCGTCCGGGCCGAGGCGACAATCGCCTCGACCGCCGGCGGGGCCACGGCGTCGTCCACCACCGTTTCAATCTTGATTTTCGGCAGCAGGTCGACCGTGTATTCGGCCCCGCGGTAGACCTCGGTGTGGCCCTTCTGGCGGCCGTAGCCGGACACCTCCGAGACCGTCATACCGCGCGCGCCGGCCGCCTCCAGGGCGGTCTTGACCGCGTCCAGACGGTGCGGCTGGATGATTCCCGTAACCAGTTTCATCTTTCTTTGCCTTTCCGATACTGGTCAGCTATTCAACCGACCGGAGGTGATGGTCTCATAGGCGGTCTCGCCGTGTTCGGCCAAGTCGATGCCGGAGACCTCCTCGGCTTCGCCAACCCGCCAGCCGATGGTGCCCTTGATCGCCAGGCCGATGACGGCCGTGATAACGCCAGAGTAGACCACCGCGAACAGCGCCGCCGTGACTTGGGCGCCGAGTTGCGCCAAGCCGCCGCCGTAGAACAGCCCGGCTTTGGCGCCCGACCAGAGGTTGTTTTGGGTCGCGAACAATCCGATCAGCACAGTCCCGACCAGCCCGCCGACCAAGTGGACGCCGACCACGTCGAGCGAGTCGTCGTAGCCCAGTTTGTACTTCAAGCCCACGGCCAGCGCGCAGAGCACGCCGGCCACCGCGCCGATGGCGATGGCGCCGAGCGGCGAGACGAATCCGGCCCCGGGGGTGATCGCCACCAGTCCGCCGACCACGCCGGAGGCGACGCCGACCGAAGTCGGCTTGCCGTCCTTGATTTTCTCCGTCGCCGCCCAGCCGAGCGCCGCCGCGGCCGTGGCCGCAAAGGTGTTCACCCAGGCCAGGCCTGCCTGGTCGTTGGCCGCGCCGGCGCTGCCGGCGTTGAACCCGAACCAGCCGATCCACAGCAGCGCCGCGCCCAACATCACAAAGGGCACATTGTGCGGGCGCATCGCGACCTTGCCGAAGCCTTGGCGTTTGCCGATCACCAGGGCCAGGGCCAGTCCGGCGACGCCGGCGTTGATGTGGACCACCGTGCCGCCGGCGAAGTCCAGCGGCGTCGCGAAAACCGCCGCCACCCAGCCGTCGGCGCCGAGCATGCCGCCGCCCCAGACCATGTGGCAGAGCGGGACGTAGACCAGGGTGGCGAAGACGCCGACGAAGATCAGCCAGGGCCCGAAGCGCACGCGGTCGGCCAGCGAGCCGGAGATCAGTGCCACCGTGATGACCGCGAAAGTGGCCTGGAAGCCGACCCAGACCCAGGCCGGCACCCCGCTGCCGGCCAAAATGTTGCTTGGGTGGTCGATACCCAGTTTGGTCAGCCCGAACAACTCGAATGGGTTGCCGAACAGCCCGCCGGCGACATTCGACCCGAATGACTCCGAATAGCCCCACAGCACCCAGAGCACCCCGATCACCCCGGCGGTGCCGAAGCTCAGCATCATCATGTTCAGAACTGACTTGGTCCGCACCAGGCCGCCGTAGAAGAAGGCCAGCGCCGGCACCGTCATCATCAGCACCAACGTGGCCGAGGCCAGAATCCAAGCAGTGTTGCCGGTGTCGAGCGGGAAGTCTTCCACGCCGACCGCCAACAGCAGGTCACCACTCACAGTGGCACCTCCTTTTGTCCATAGGGGTTCGCTTTACCCGAAGAGCTTGCGCCGGGCGGATTACCGATTGCCGTTCGTAACTGTTACGGACGCATAACGGCCCCGCCAGGCAAGTAAACGTTGTGTTGCCAGCACTTTGGCGGCGCGTCGAACTGCGTGATAGGCCTGGCGCCGGCAACCTGGGCGGCGGCGCGGTAACCGCCCGGCCGGCGGCGGGCCGAAGCCGGGCGGCTGCTGGCGCCTCGCCGAAGGCTAGCCCTTCAGGACCCGGCGGCGGGCGGCGGCCAGCCCCGCCCCGATGGCCAGCGCCGCCACGATCAGCCAGGTCAGGGCGGGGGCCGCGGCGCCACCGGTGGGCGGCAATGGCGCGGTCGGCGTCGGCGATGGGCTGGGCGGCGCAGACGCCCCCGCCGTCGCCGACGGATCAGGCGTGCCAGACGGGGCCGGCGTGTCAAAGGCGTCGGGCGTGTCGGGCGCGTCAGACGGATCGGGCGTCCCAGACGGATCAGGCGTCCCCGACGCGCCGCTCGGCGCCACCACCCAGAACTTGGCCGACACAACCGCCGACAGCGGGCCGGACAACTCGACGGTGTGCTCACCGGCCGCAGTCGCGGCCGGCACGGTCCAGGTCAGCTCGACTCGGCCGTCGGAGTCCGCCGTCGCCTCGCCCAGATTGATCGGGTCGGACCGCATCAGCGCGGTCAGCTTTTCGCCTGGTTGGAAGTTGACCCCGACCGCCGACTGGCTCTTGCCCGGCTCGGTCTGGTCCAGGCCGACTGATACCTGCGGCAACCCGATGCGCCAGGCGGTCGACACGGAATTGCCGGCTTGGTCGAATTCGGTCACGGTGACCACGTCGCCGGGGGCCCCGGCCGGCGTCAGGGCGCAAGACCAGTCGCCGCTCGAGTCGACCACGGCCGAGCACAGCTGCGGGCCGTCGGCCGCGACTGTCACTAGGTTGCCGGGATCGGAGCCGCGCCCGCCCAGGTGGGCGCCATCGGACGGGAACAGAATCGGTGTCGCCGGCGCCACCGCGTCGACGGTCGCCGTGGTCGGATCGGACCGGTTGCCGGCATCGTCCTCGATCTGAACGCCGACCTGCGATCCGTGGGGCAGGTCTGGCAGCGGACACTCGAAGGTTCCGTCGGCCGCGACCGGGCACTGCGCCGGTTCGGCTTCGGGCGCCACCACCACGGCCTGGAGGAGACCAGCCGACGCGTCGGCCAGATCATCGGCATGGACCTGGCCGGCCACCCGCAGGCCGTTGGCGGCCAATAGCGACGGCGGCTTCGGCGCGGCCTGGTCGACAAAACTGGCGATAGCCGGCGACCCCTCCGCGATGGCGACGCCATCGACCCTGGCGAAGACCGAATACTGGCCGGGCCGAGTGGCCGTCAGGGCGATCTCGGCGGCGGCGTCGGACCCGGTTTGGCGCAACACAATGCTCGGGCCGGCGGTCGAGCCGACGCTGACGCCGGCCGGAAGGTCGAACTCGACTTCGACGCCGACGATCGGATTGCCGTGGGCGTCCGCCGCCAGCGCCCGCACCAATTGGACCGCCAGGCCGTCGGCCGCCGCCGGCTCGGCCGGCCAGACCAGCCGGCTCAAACCCGGCCCCGAAACCGGCGGCCCGGCCACGAACTCGACCGTCCAGGTCAACCGGGCGCCGCCGGGCTCGGTGGCCAGCGGTTGGCCGCCCAATGTCGCTGTGACCTCGTAAAGTCCGGCCCGCGTGGTCGCCAGCGCCACGATCGCGGCGCCGTCCGGACCGCTGACGAACGGCGTGGCCACGCCGCCGCCTGCGGCCGGCGTCAAAGTCACCAGGCCGCCGATGCCGCCGAGCGGGTCGCCGTCGGCGTCGCGCGCCGCGACCGTCACCAGATACGAGTCGCCGCCGTCCGCGATCGCTTTGTCGGGCGAGGCGTTGTCACTCGCACGGGCGACCGCGAACTGGCTGCGGGCGGGGTCGGGCCAGTCGGCGGTGAACTTGACCACCGGGTGGGGCGGCCCGCTGGAGGCCCCCGCCACCGTCGCGACCACCGGGAACTCGCCGGCGACCAGCGAGACCGCTTGGACCTCGACAACGCCGTCGGGACCGGAAGCGCCGCTGGTGGTCGGTTGGCCAACGCCGGCGAAGACGGGGCCGTCGGAGCCGTCGTAAACCAGCGCGAATTCGACGGTCGCGCCGGCGACGGGATTGCCGTAGCGGTCCTGCGCGATGACGCCGACCGGGGCGACGGCCGACCCGTCGGCGGCGGCGGCGCCCGCGCCAGTGGTCAGCGACGCCAGCGTCGCGGCCGGGTCGATTGGGCCAGGCGAGAACTCGGCCAGGCCGGGCTGGCCCACCGCCAACCCGCCAACCTCGGCCTTGACCTGGTATTCGCCCGCCAACTGAACTGTGAACGAGTCCCACACCGCCGCGCCCGCCGAACTGGTCAAGACCGGCCCGGGCGTCCAGTCAGCTTCACCGACCAGCCGATATGAGAACTCCACATCGACCGCTTCGAGGTAGGCGTTGCCGCCGGCGTCGACCAGGTTGGCGCGCACCACATGGGCGCCAGAGCCGACCGGCGGCGCGCCGGCGTCGACCGTCAGCGCTGAAGCGGCCGGGTCCAAGACGCTGTTTGTGAAGCGGACTAGGGCCGGCGCGCCCTGGCTGATCTCGGTCACCCCAACCCGTGCCGTGACCTCGAACGCGCCCGGTCGGCCAGCGGCCACGACCAGCGCCGCCTGACCCGCTTGGTCGGACCGGACGATGGCTTGACCGTCGACGATCGGGACGCCGATGACGTCCAGGCCGGCCGGCGCCGAGAAGACCACATCGGCGCCGTCCACCAAGTTGCCGAAGGCGTCGGTCAAAAAGGCCGTCACCGTGCTCGTCTGCGATCCGCCGGCGACAGCCGGCGAGCCGGACACGACCAACCGGGACAAGCCGGGACCGGACGCGATTGGTCCGGCGGTGTAGGCGAGTTCGGCCGGACCGGGCGGGACCGGCTGACCAGCCACCACCACACCAACCGAATACCGCCCCGCCACCACCGACGTCAACCCAACCGACACCGTC
>JAITKC010000223.1 GCA_031278665.1 Bifidobacteriaceae bacterium
GGTTGCGCCTTCGCCGCCCGCTGCGCCCTGGCGAATGAAACCTGTCTGGCGAACGACCCGGTCCTGGAGCGGTGCGGCACAGACCATTTGGTCGCCTGCTGGCATCCCCACGCCCTCACCGGCCAACCGAGTTTGGCTGGCCAAGGAGAGGCGGCGGCCGCGTGAGCGGGCTGGAGTTCTTGGACGTGCGGGTCCGCTTCGGCCGGGGCGCCAAGACCGTGCACGCCGTCCACGGCGTTTCACTCGAGGTGCCGGCCGGCCAAGTGGTCGGCCTGGTCGGCGAGTCCGGCTCGGGCAAGTCCACGCTGGGCCGCACGGCGGTGGGCTTGGCGCCCTTGCATGGCGGATCGATCCTGATTGACGGCCAGCCGATCCGTTCGCGCTTCCGGCGCGGGGAGCCGCGCCCGGTGCAGATGGTCTACCAGGACCCGTATTCGTCGCTCGACCCCCGGATGACGGTCGGCGACTCGATCGCCGAGGCCCTGCCGCCGGCGGCCAGGCGGCGGGCGTCCTCCCGGCGGGCGGAGGTCAGCCGCCTCCTCGATCTGGTCAGCCTCGAGGCCGACTACCAGGAGATGTTGCCCGGGCGGTTGTCGGGCGGGCAGCTTCAGCGGATCGCCTTGGCGCGGGCTTTGGGCGCCCGCCCCCGCTATGTGGTGGCCGACGAGGTCACCTCCGCCCTCGACGTTTCAGTCCAGGGCGCGGTGCTGAACCTGGTCCGCGAGGTCCAGCGCGACCTTGGGTTCGGCATGCTTTTCATCTCGCACAACCTGGCCGTGGTCCGCTATCTGTCCGACAGCATCGCCGTGATGCGCCTGGGCAAGATTGTCGAGGCCGGGCCGACGGCCGAACTGATCGCCAATCCCCGCAGCCCATACACCCGCGCCCTGCTCGCCGCCGCTCCCCACCGCCGGAGCGGACCCGCCGCCCAGTAACGCAAGCCGCCCGGCGCGGAGGTTGGGGGTCGGCGGCATCGTGCAATTGGTATGCCCGATGCCGTTCGGCCGGCGCGGTTATCCCGCCAGGTCTTGTTCCGGCCGCGAGCGGCTGGCCCCGATCAGCGTCGCCGCCGCGCGGCGCCGTCCAGGAGCGCCCAGGGTGAGACTTGGCGGGCCAGTTCGGCTTCGTCCGAGTCCAAGAATATGTACGATGCCGCCGCGTTGAGTCCCGTCATCGTCTTCCCGCAGGCCCTGGCTCCCTCCAACAGCACGCCTCCAGCCAGGGACAACGCCCGAGCGACGGCGTAGTGGACGACTCGCGGTTGGTAGCTGGCGCTGAGCACAGTCGCGGTGTCCACAGCAACAGCTTGGCGCTAGGCCGATGAATGTGGGGGATTTAGGCCGATGAATGTGGACGCGGCGGGGCGCGGCGGAGCGGCGGCCGGGGTCCGCGCGAGGGCGGCTTCGACTGTGCCCTGCCAATGGCGGGCCGAGGCCAGGACCTTGGTGAAAGCCGCGGATTCGTGCGTGTGGCCGAGGTAGACCAGCGCGGTGGCGTCAACGCCGGCTCGCCGCAGGCGGGCCGCGTAAGCCTCGCCGTCGCCGCGCAGCAGGTCGTGTTCGGCAACCAAGATCAGCGCCGGCGGGGCGCCGGCCAGGTCGGGCGCCAGCAGCGGCGAAGCGTACGGCTCGCGGGCGCGGGCGGCGCCGCCAGCGCCCAAGTAAGTCTTGGCCACGCTCCGCAAACCGAGTTTGACCAGGATTGGGGGCACGCCCTGGCCCCTGCCCGCCGACAGGCGCAGATGGCGGCCGGTCAAGTCCAGCGCCGGCACTTCGAGGAGCTGCAAGGCGAGCGCCGGGCCGCCGCGGTCGCGCGCCATCAGCGCCGCCGCCGCCGCCAGGTTCCCGCCCGAGGACATTCCGCCGACGGCCAGCCGCGCCGGGTCGACGCCCAGTTCGGCGGCGTGCTCCGCCACCCAAGCGACAGCCGCGTAGCCCTGTTCGACAGCCGCCGGGTAGGGGTGTTCGGGCGCGAGGGCGTAGTCGACGCCGACCACCACGATCCCGGCCCGGACCGCGCGCGAGCGCCAGGCCCGGTCGACCGAGGGGAAGTCGAGGCCGCCTTGGCGAAAGGCGCCGCCGAAGAACCCGACGTAGGCCCCCGGGGCCGGTTCGCCGTCTGGCACGTCGGCGCGGTCGCCCGCCGGCTCGCGCACAAGACCCGCGCCGATGCCGCCTGGCACGTCGGCGCGGTCGCCCGCCGGCCCGCGCACCACACCGCCGCCGATGCCGTCCGGGCCGCGCCCAACACCCGCGCCGATGCCGTCCGGCCCGGCAGTCGCGGCCGTCCGGTCCCGCCCGCCGCCTCGCGCCGGGCGGGCGGGCAGAGGGCGGTAGAGGCGCAGGTGGACGGGGGGATGGCCGTCCACGGCGATGGTGACGTCTTCGGTTTGGCAGTCGGGGGCTTCGGCATAGGCGAGGTCGGCCAAGAGATTGTCGACGCGCAGTGCCTCGGCCCGCCATTCGGCCGGCCCCGGCCGGCCCCCGGCGGGGGACTTGACTTGGGCGCGAATCCGGGTGATCAGGGGATCGATCGACATTGGCCCATCTCCGTTCGAGTCCTGATGGTTGTTGGCGCGCCGCCAAGGGCGGAGGCCCCCGCCATCTATCGAAGTGCTTCGATAACTTATTGACAGCCTACAGGACCTTCGATTATCCTCGCAACACACAGGTGGCGAACGCGCGGTTCGCCGACAAGCCCTCAACTGCCAGGAGACAACAATGACGTCGATCCCGCACCGAGCCCCATCCGCCAAGATCAACCGCCGCCAAACCCCAGCCATCCTGACATCCTTGCTGGCCGCGGCCCTAACCCTGACCGCTTGCTCGGCGCCGACAACGCCGACCGACGGCGACCAGAGCGGCGCCGCCGCCAAACCGGAGCTGACTATCGCCGCCCAATCCGACCCGGGCACACTCGACCCGGCCCTGATAAACCAAGCCGCCCAGTGGTACACCGACCTGGCCTACGCCCCGCTCATCCAAACGTCATCGGACGGGACCACCAGACCCTCGTTGGCCACCGAATGGGGTTACGTGGGCGAGGGCAACACCACCTTTGAGCTAAAACTGCGCCCGGACGTGAAGTTCTCAGATGGCGGCGAGTTGACCGCCCAAGGCGTTGTCGACCACCTGACCTACGTCAAAAACGCCGGCGGGCAGATGGCGGCATCGTTGGCCACCTTCGAAACTATAGAGGCGACCGAACCGCTGACTGTTCGGGTGACCCTGTCCCAACCCAACCCGGAACTGATCTACCTGTTTGCCCAATCGGGCGTCGGAATCACCCAAGTCATCTCGCCCGACGGGCTCGCCGACACCGACAAACTGGGCTCGGAAACCCACGGCGCCGGGCCCTACGTGCTCGACGCGGGCGCCACCATCACCGGCGACAGCTATGTCTACCTGCCCAATCCGAACTATTGGGACCCGGACAACATTCACTGGGCCAAGGTCACCATCAAGGTCATCCCCAACATCAACTCAGTGCTGAGCGCACTGCGCTCCGGCCAGGCCGACTTCGCCCAAGGCGACTTCACCACCGCTGCGGCGGCCAAAGAAGCCGGGCTGACCACGCACTTCGTGCCCCCGGTGTTCCTGGGCTTGGCCCTGACCGACCGCGACGGCGTCATGGCGCCGGCGCTCGGCGACATCAGGGTCCGCCAGGCGATCAACTACGCCCTCGACCGCCAAGCCATCACCCAGGCCCTGCTCGGCGCGACCGGCATCCCCACCACCCAAACCGTCAACGGCGTCGGCTTCGTGCCCGAACTCGACGACTATTACCCCTACGACCCGGACAAGGCGCGGGCGCTGCTGGCCGAGGCCGGCCACGCCGACGGACTCCAAATCTCCAC
>JAITKC010000254.1 GCA_031278665.1 Bifidobacteriaceae bacterium
CTCGCCTTCCCGCCGGCCGGCCCGGCGCTCGCCGGCCCGCCGGCCGGCCCGGTGGCGCCTGACGCGGCGCCGGCCGGTCGGGAGGCGGGTCCGAAACCTGGCTTGGGGCGCGGCATCGGCGGCTGATCGGGGGTCAAATCAGGAGTCAAAACCGAGGCCGACCGCGTCCAAAGACCGCAACCACAAACCCCGCCGGCCCTGGTTGTGGTCGGCCCGATCAATCGCCCAGCGGGTCGCCTCGATGCCGATGGTCGCAAACGGCTCGGGCGGGAACGGCAGCGGCGTCTCGCGGACCATTCGCGGGCGGGTGGCCTCCGAGTCGATTCCGCCGACCCGGTCCAACATGACCTTGGCGGCGAACCGGGACGCCCCCACGCCCAGGCCGGTGAAGCCGGCGGCGTAGGCGACCCGGCCGGAATAGGCGCTGCCGAAGAAAGCGCAGAAGCGGGTGCAGGTGTCGATCGCGCCGGACCAGCGATGGCTGAACTTGACGTCCTCCAAATAGGGAAAACTGATCAGGAAATGCCGGGCCAACTTGGCCCAGCTAGCGGGTCTGACCTCCTGGCGCGGCAGGACCTTGCGGCCGGGGTGGTAGACGGCGTCGTATCCGCCCCACAAGATTCGCCCGTCGCGGCTCAGCCGGTAATAGTGGAACTGGCTTGAGGCGTCGGAGACGCCTTGGCGGCGGCGCCATCCGAGTTGATCGCGCTGGGCGGCGCTGAGCGGCTCGGTCATCAGCGCGTAGTCGTAGACCGGAACCGTGTGCCAGCGGTAGCGGGCCAGTAGTGAGGGGAACACATTGGTGGCCAAAATCACGCGGTCGGCCAGGACCGCCGCGCGGTCGGTCGCCAAGCGCACAGTTCGGTCGATCCCTCGCCCGCCGGACAGCCCGCGCGCCTGGGTGTGTTCGAAGACGTCGACGCCGGCCTCGGCGGCCGCCCGCGCCAAGCCGAAAGCCAGTTTGGCGGGATGGACCAAGGCGTTGCCGCGCTTGTCCCAACGGCCGGCCAAATAGGTTGGCGAGTTGATCTCCGCCCGGATTTCGCTTTGGTCGAAGAAAACCGTCTGATCGTCGGATCGCTCCGCCTGGTCGGCCAGTAGCTGTTCGGCCTGGTACGGCTCGGTCGCCACGCCCAGCGCGCCGGTGCGCTCGAAGTCGCAGTCTATGCCGAGGTCCAATATCGCGCTCTCGATTTCGTCCAAGTTCGCCAGGCCGAGGCGTTCGAGTTCGTCGTATTCGTCCGGCCAGCGAGCGCGGCCGTTTTCCTCGCCATGGGTCAGGCTGGCCTCGACGAAGCCGCCGTTGCGGCCCGATGCCGCCCAGCCGACGGTCTGCGCCTCGAGCAGCGCCACCTTGAGGCCCGGATCGCGCTGTTTGGCCAGTAAAGCGCTCCACAATCCGGTGTAGCCGCCGCCCACCACCACCAGGTCGTATCTCGCCGGGGCGGTCAAACCGGGGCCGAAAGCGGGCGCCGACCCGGCGGCATCGTCCAACCAATACGGCCGAAAAACCGACTGGCTGAGCGTCCGCTCGACTAGGGCGGCGGGAAGTTCGGCGTCGAAAACTATGCCGGGCATTTCGCCACGTCCTCTAACACGCCTTCCAGGATGGCCAGGCCGGAGCGGGCCTCCGCGGGCGTGATGACGCACGGCGGGACCACGTGGACCCGGTTCTCGGCGATGAACGGCAATAGGCCGCGCTCCAGGCAAAGGCTCTTGATCCGCGCCATCGCCGCCGCCGGGAGGGGCCGGCGGCTCTGTTTGTCCTCGACCAGCTCGAGCGCCCAAAAGACGCCGATGCCGCGGGCCTCGCCGCCAAACCGGTTGCGGTCGACGATTTCGGCCAGACCGGGGCCGAGCACTTCGGCGCCGATCCGGGCGGCGTTCTCGACGATCGCCTCGTCCTCCATGGCGGCGATCGTCGCCGCGACGGCCGCCATCGCCAGGGGGTGGCCGGAATAGGTCAGCCCGCCGGGGAAGACCCGCTCGTCGAAGCCGGCCGCTATCTCACGCCCGATGGCGACGCCGCCAGCCGGCACATAGCCGGAGTTGACGCCTTTGGCGAAGGTCATCAGGTCGGGGCCGACGCCCCAATGGTCGGCCGCGAACCAAGCGCCGGTGCGGCCGAATCCGGCCATCACCTCGTCCAGAATCAACACGATCCGATAGCGGTCGGCGATGGCGCGGACGCCTTCGAGGTAGCCGGGCGGGGGCACCAGGACGCCGGCGGTTCCGGGAATGGTCTCGATCAGGATGGCCGCGACTGTGTCGGGCCCCTCGGCCTGGATTGTGCGCTCCAAAGATCGCAGCGCCCGCTCGGATTCCTGTTCGGGGCTGTCAGCCCAGTATTCGGACCGGTAAAGGTACGGTCCGAAGACGTGCCGGTGGCCGCGGGCGAATTCGTTCGAGATCCGCCGCCAGTCGCCGGTGGCGTTGATCGCCGCGCCGGTGTTGCCGTGGTACGAGCGGTAGAACGAGATCACCTTGTCGCGACCGGTGTGCAGGCGGGCCAGGCGGATCGCGTTCTCGACCGCGTCGGCGCCGGCGTTGGTGAAGAAGATCTTGGTCAGTTGGGGCGGGCAGTGGCGCAGAATGGCCTGGGCGGCCTCAGCCCGCGCCTGGTTGGCGGTGGCGGGGGAGATTGTGGGCAAAATGTCGGCTTGGCGTTTGATCGCCTCGATCACGCGCGGATGGCCGTAGCCGATGTTGGCGTTGACCATTTGGCTGGAGAAGTCGATCCAGTCGCGCCCGGCGGCGTTCCAGAGCCTCGACCCTTTGGCCCCGGTCACGACCAGACTGGGCAGATGGGCCTGGGCGGACCAGGAGTGGAAAACGTGCCGGTGGTCGGCGGCCAGGATTTCGGCGTCGAGCCCGGCGCCCTCGTTGGCGCCGAACCCGGCCTCGGCGCCGGGATGGTGATCAGTCATGGGGAGTTCCTCGGTCGGGGATGGTTTGCGATCCACTATGGCCTGGCTTGATTGCCGGGCTGTTACGTCCCGGCTGGGCGCCCGGGGCCGGGCCCAGCCCCGCCGGGTCGGGTGTCCAGAAGTGCCCGCACGTCGCCGCCGGGGGCGTCGTGCGCGGGGTTCTGGACATCGGCTCCCCGGCCGGTTTGCCGCCGCCGGCCGGCCCCGGGCCCGGGTGGCCAGCCAACTCGGCCAACGTCCAACAGTTCTTCCGCGACTGGTCCACCACCAGCGCCAACACGAACTC
>JAITKC010000312.1 GCA_031278665.1 Bifidobacteriaceae bacterium
TATTCGCTCGACCAGGCGAGGGCTGAGTTGGCCCAGTCTAAGACGCCGGACGGGCTGACCGCCACGCTGACCTACCCGGAGTCGGACCAGAACATGGGCAAGGCCTCCTTGGCGATCGCCGAACAGGCGGCCCAGGTGGGAATCACCCTGGAGGTCAAGGAGCAGCCGCTGGAGACCTGGATCGCCGAAGTCGGCAACGGCGAACAGGGCGTCGCCTGGATGTCCTACACCCCGACCACCGGCGACCCGAACGAGATCACCGGTTGGCTCCTGGCCACCACCGGCCCCGGCGCCAACCCGGCCAACTGGACTAACGAGGAGGTCGCCGGTTTGATCGCCCAGGCCGACCAGACCACGGACGATGCCGTCGCCCGCGTCGACCTGATTTTGCAGGCCAACGCTTTGGCCCAGGAGCAGGTCATTTACAAGCCGATCTACTGGGGCGAGGGGATCAGCGCCTTCTCCGACCGGGTCGAAGTCCCGGACTCGCTGGGCGCCTTCTTCTTCTACTCGAACTGGGGCCATGTGCTCAAATTGAGGAGTTGAGGGTAGGCAGCCAATGGCCAACGCCGGCGCCGTAGCGCGTCTCCTGGCCCGACGGGCGGTGACGCTGGTCGGAGTTCTCCTGGCGCTGTCGATTATCGCCTTCGCCCTGATTCATCTGGCCGAAGGCGACATAGTGCGCAACCTGATCGGCAACCGCAAGGCCACCCCTGAGACGGTCGCGGCGATTCGCGCCAAATACAATTTGGACCTGCCCGTCTGGCGGCAATACCTGGCCTGGCTGGTCGGGGTTGTCCAGGGCGACTGGGGCACGTCGGTCCGCACCGGGGCCCCGGTCGGCGACATGATCGCCGCCCGGCTGCCTCTGACCGCCGGGCTGATCGGTTTGGCCGCCGTGCTGGCCTGCGGGATCGGGGTGCCGCTGGGCGTGATGGCGGCCAAACGGGAGGGCCGGGCGTTGGACCGGGCGATAGTCACCGGGTCGGTGGTCGGGGTCAGCTCCCCGCCGGTGGCGGTGGCGTTGGTGCTGATCTACGTCTTCGGCGTGGCGTTGGGCGTGATGCCGATGTACGGGGCGGGGCGCGGCGGCTGGGACACTCTGCGCCACCTGGTGTTGCCGGCGGCGGCCCTCGCCATCGGCGTCGGGGCGTCGATCGTCAAGATAACGCGCACCGCCGTGCTCGGCGAACTGGCCGGCGACTACGTGGTCTTCGCGCGCGCCCGCTCGCTGCCGGAACGCGCCATCAACCGGTCGATCTTGTCCGGGGCGGCCCCGCCGATCTGGACTTCGGCCGGTCTGGTGGTGGCCGGACTGGTCGGCGGCTCGGTGCTGGTGGAGACCACGTTCGCCTTGCCGGGTATGGGCGTGTTGTTGACCGACTCGATCCACTTCAAGGACGTGCCGGTGGTCCAAGCCGTGACCTTGCTGGTGGCGACCGCGATCGCGGCCACCACCTTCCTAGTCGACGCGATCGTGGTCCTGACCGACCCCCGGCACAGTTTGGCGGAGCCGTGAGCGGCGCCCGGCGGGCCAGGCCCCGCCCCTTGATCGTGGTCTCGGCGGCCGTCATGGTGGCGGCTCTGGCGCTGGCCGCGATCCCGGACGGGGTATTCGACTTCAGCCAGGACATCGCCCTTGGATCGGTCGCCCCCGGCGGGGCGGGCCACCCGCTCGGCAGCGACGCCCTGGGGCGGGACGTGCTCGGCCTGACTTTGGCCGGGGCGCGGTCGGCGCTGATCGGCCCGGTGGCGATAGCCCTGGGCTCGATGTTGATCGGGCTGCTGCTCGGCCTTCCGGCCGGTTACCTGGGGGGCTGGCTGGACGCCGTCGTCTCGCGTTACGTCGAATTGACCCTGTCGCTTCCCTCGCTGCTGTTGGCGATTGTGGTGGCCGGGGTGTCCGGCGGCTCCTATTGGGTGACGGTGGCGTTGCTGGTGGTCCTGTTCTCGCCCTGGGACATCCGCCTGGTCCGGGCGGCCGCCCGCCAACAGCGGTCGCTGCCCTATGTCGAGGCGACAAGGCTGCTCGGGCTCAGCCGGCGGCGCGTGCTGGCGCGTCATCTGCTGCCCAACGTCCGCTCGATCGCGCTGACCAACTTGTTCTTGAACTTGGGTTACGCGCTGGTGTCGATGTCGTCGCTGTCCTTCCTGGGGCTCGGCGTCCAGCCCGGCGCGGCCGACTGGGGACGCCAACTGGCGGACGGCCGCACCTGCCTCTACCAGAACCCGGCCGCCTGTTTGGTCCCGGCGGCCGCGATTGTGCTGGTCGCCTCGGCCGCCAACCTGTTGGGGGATTGGTTGGAGCGGCGGTTGGCGTTGGGCGTCGGCGCCCAGGCGCACGATGCCGCCGGCGCGCTCTCGCGTCGTCGCCGCCGCCTCGCCCGGCCCGGCTCGGCGCGCCGGGGGAAGCCGGACGCCCGGGCGGCGCTGGCCCCGGCGGACGGGTTGGCCGCCAGCGCCGTGCGGGTTCGCGGCGCCGCCGGCGAAATCGTGCGCTCCGTCGACCTGGCGGCGCCGAAAGGGGCGACTGTCGGGGTGGTGGGGGAGTCCGGCTCCGGCAAAACGCTGCTGGCCAGGGCGATTCTGGGGCTGGCGCCTGAGAACCTGGCGGCGTCCGGGGAGGTTCGGATCGGCGACGGCCGGGCCGACCTGGCCTCGCGCCGGGCGGCGCGCAAACTGGCCGGCGGACGGGCGGTGCTGGTGCCGCAGGATCCGTTCACCTCGTTGGCGCCGACTAGGCGGGCGGTCGACCAGGTGGCGGACTCGTTGCCGCGCGACGAGGGGCCGCCCCGGTGGTTCGAGCGCGGCAAAGCGGCGCGGCTGGCGGAGTTGCCGCCCCAGGCGGATGGCGGGCGGGGGAGCGCCAGCCGGCGCGCCTGGCGGCGGGCCGAGGCGTTGGCCCGGCTGGCCGAAGTCGGACTCGACCCGGAGGCCGCCCGGCGCTATCCGCACCAACTGTCGGGCGGCATGAGACAGCGGGTCGCCATCGCGGCGGCGCTGGCGACCCGGGCCGGCGTGGTGGTGGCGGACGAGCCGACCACCGCGCTGGACGTGACCACCCAGCGCGAGATCCTTGATCTGCTCGGCCGCCTGCGGGCCAGTCGCGGCCTGGCGGTGCTGCTGATCTCGCATGATCTGGCGTTGATTCAGGAGCGCAGCGACCAGGTTTTGGTGATGCGGGCGGGCGAGGTCCTAGAACGCGGACCGGCCGCGGCCGTGTTCGCCGCCCCCTCCCACCCGTATACCCAGGCCCTGAAGGCGGCCACGCCCAGTTTGGCCGTCAGACCGGGCGATCAGGCGCCGCCGGGCGGCGACCCGGCCGGCGACCGGCCGGACGGCCGCTCGGCCGCGAACCAGGCGGCGGCGCTGGCCGCCGGACGCCACCAACTTAGGGCCGTCGGCCTGACCCACCGCTTCGCGGGCGCGGCCAGCCCGGCGTTGGCCGAGGTCGGCTTGACAATTGGCGAGGGCGAGAGCGTCGGTCTGGTGGGCGAGTCAGGCTCCGGCAAGACCACGCTAGCCCGGCTGCTGGCCGGTCTGGAGCCGGTCCAGAGCGGCAGAGTCGAATTCGTGGCCGACGGCCTGGCCCGGCGGGCCGGACCCGGCGACGTCCAGTTGGTCTTCCAAGACCCGTATTCGACCCTGAACCCGTCGTTGAGCGTCGGCGCGACTCTGCGCGAGGCGCTCGGCGCCGGCGGCGCGAACCCCACCCGGACGGCCGAGGACTTGATGGACCTGGTCGGATTGCCGAGGTCCTATTTGGTCCGCCGGCCGGCCCAGCTTTCCGGCGGCGAACGCCAACGGGTGGCGATCGCGCGGGCGCTCGGGCCGGCGCCGAAGATCTTGATCTGCGACGAGGCCACCTCGGCCCTCGACGTCACCGTTCAGGCGCGCGTGCTCGACTTGTTGGCGGACTTGCGCCGGCAGTTGGGTTTGGCGCTGTTGTTCATCTCGCACAACCTGGCGGTCACGGCGCAGGTGACCGAGCGGCTCGTGGTCATGCGCCACGGCCGGCTGGTCGAGTCGGGGCTGACCGCCGAAGTCTTGACGGCGCCTTCGCACCCCTACACGCGCGCCTTGTTGGCGGCTGTGCCGGCGCCATTGGCGGCGGCCGAGGGGCTGGAAGATCTGAAAACTGAGGCGGCTAAGCCGGCCACCGCGCCGGCCGGAGGGAGGAACGGATGACCGGCGACGGCATCGTGCTGCGAGGCGGGCGGATATACCGCCCGTGGACGGCGACATCGGCCCCTGGAGGCGTGGCGATCCAAGACGGGCGTATCGCGGCGGTGGGCGGCGAAGACGAACTGGCGGGATTCGCGGCCGGCGGCGCGCGGGTGGTGGACGTGTCCGGCGGGTTGGTGCTGCCCGGGTTCCAGGACACCCATGTCCACCCGAATATCGCCGGGCTGGTCGAACGCGGCCTGGATCTGACCGAATTGGCCAGCCGGGAGGAGATTCTGGCGGCGGTGGCGGCCTGGGCGGCCGCGGCGCCGGCCGACGCCTGGATCTCCGGCTGGGGCTGGGGCCAGCACCTATTCGGGCCGCAAGGGCCCACGCGGGGCGAACTGGACGCCGTCGCCGGCGGCCGGCCGACGGTGCTGACCCGCGGCGACGGCCACGCCGGCTGGGCCAACACGGCGGCGTTGGAGGCGGCCGGGCTGTTGCGGCCGGCCCCGGACTTGGCCGGCGGCGAGGTGGTCCGCGGCGACGACGGGCTGGCCACCGGATTACTTCAGGAGGAGGCGGTCGGGCGGGTGACCGGGCTGGTCGGCGAGCCGACTTGGGATCAGCGCCGGACGGCGCTGCTGACGGCCCAGGCCAAGCTGCTCGGTTTCGGGATCACCGGCTGGCAGGACGCCTCGGTCAGCCCGGACGACGCGCGGCTTTACGCCGAACTGGCCGATTCGGGTGAGTTGGCGGCGACTGTGATCGGGGCGCTGCGCTGGCAGGACTCGCGCGGCCTGGAACAGGCGGCGGAACTGG
>JAITKC010000353.1 GCA_031278665.1 Bifidobacteriaceae bacterium
GCGCCTATCCCGACCGCCGCCCACTGCGCCGGCCGCAGCCGCTCCCCCAGGAACACCACCCCGAGCAACACGCTGACCAGTGGATTTATGAAGTAGCCGAGGGCCGCGTTGACCAATTGGCCATCGAAGATGGCCCACACGAAAACCAACCAGTTGACCGTCAGCAAGACCCCGGCCAGCGTCAAAACCGCCAGAGCCGGCGGGTCGGAGAAGACCCGGCCGAGTTCCGCCAGCCGCTTGGTCGCCGCGGCGATCGCCACCAGCACCACGGCCGACCAGATCAGGCGATGGGCGATCACCTCCAAGGCGCCGGCCGGCCGGGTCAAAATGAGATATAGCGGCAGCAGGCCCCACAACAGGTAGGCGCTGACAGACAGGGCGAACCCGGCCCGGCGTTCGCGCGCCGGCCCGCCGCGCCAGATCAGGCCCGTCTCGGCCGCGCGGTCAGCCACCGGCGGCGGGCCTGACTTCGACGCCGGCCAGCACCTCGCCGATCGGCCGCGCGATCACCAGCGCCCGGCCGGCGAAGCGCCCGATGCCGTCCGCCCCGGTTTTGTTTATCACGGCCAGACGCTCGCCCCCGAAGTAGTCGACCAGGCCCGCCGCCGGGTAGACGCTCAGCGAGGTGCCGCCGATGACGAGCATGTCGGCCCCGGCCAACGCCTCGCCCGCGGCGTTGATCAGCTCGCGGTCGACCAGGTCGCCGTAGAGCACGACGGCCGGCATGACGATCCCGCCGCAGTCGCAGCGCGGCACGCCCGGCGCCTCCAGGACCGCCGCCAACCGGTGTGGCCGCCCGCAATCCCGACAGGTGTTGCGGTGGACCGAGCCGTGTAACTCGATCACCTTGGCCGACCCGGCGGCCTGGTGCAGGCCGTCGATGTTCTGGGTGACCACCGCCGCCAGGCGGCCCGCCCGCTCCAATTCGGCCAGTTTCAGATGGGCCGCGTTCGGCTTGGCCCGCGGGTGGACCAGATGGCGGCGGTAGAACTCGAAGAACTCGAGCGGGCGCGTTCGCGCGAAGCCGCGCGACAAGACCGTCTCCGGCGGGACCAGTCCGCCGGCGGTGTAAAGTCCGTCGGCGGATCGGAAGTCCGGTATCCCGGACTCGGTCGACACCCCGGCCCCGCCGAAGAACACGATTCGCCGGGAGGCGTCGATCATCGCCTGCAACCGCGCCACCGGCGCGGCGTCCGGGACGTTTCGGCTCACCCGTCAGCCTTACCACATCATTGCCGCCGCCACCAACAACCGCCGCGGCCGGGTCAGTGGAAGTCGCGTGATTTGGTCGGCACTTTTAGGTGGAGCGGATGCAGGTGGCCGGCTTTGACGCCGACTGTCCCATCGCGGTTCTCCAGTCTTCCCGCCACCACCATGGCCGATGCCGTTCGCCCGACTTTTCGGAACCGGTTCCAGACGTCGGCCGTGCAGACTATGTTGACCTGGCCGGTCTCGTCCTCCAGATTCAAGAAGGTGACGCCGCCGGCGGTGCCGGGCCGCTGGCGGTGGGTGACCACGCCGGCCACTTTGATCCACTCCCCGTCCGGACGCGAGGCGACCCGATTGTTCGCCACCACCCCCGCGCGATCCAATTCGGCCCGCACATGGACGGTCGGGTATTCGGCCAGGGTGACGCCGGTCGCCCACATGTCGGCCAGCGCCAACTCCTCGTCCGACATACCCGGCAGAGTCGGCGCGTTCAGACCGGGCGTGGTGCCCGGCAACTCGCCGGCCGCGCCGGCCGCCCACAACGCCTTGCGGCGGTCCGCCTCCAGGGCGCCCAACGCCCCGGCGGTGGCCAACGCCTCCATTTGGCGCGCCGTCAAGGCGCAGCGGTGGGCCAGGTCGGTCAGCGACCCGAAGGCGCCGCCGCGCCCGCGTTCGGCCGTGATCGCCTCGGCCTTCTGCGCCCCGATCCCCCGGACCTGGGCCAAGCCGAGTCTGATCCCCAATTCCGGGTCGCCGCGCAGTAACTCCGAATAGGGCCGGTCCCCCGCGCCGGTCCGCTCGACCCGCGCCTGAGCGCCCGAGAGTTGGACGTCCGGCCCGCGCGCCGCCAAACCGTGCCGGCGGGCGTCCGCCACCAGCGATTGCGGCGAATAGAAACCCATCGGCTGCGAGGCCAGGATGGCGGCGTAGAAAGCCGCCGGGTGGAACACCTTCAGCCAAGCCGAGACGTAGACGATCAACGCGAAGGAGAACGAATGCGACTCCGGGAAGCCGAAATCGGCGAAGGCCTTCAACTGATCGTAGATCCGAGTTCGGGCGGCGGCCGGGATGCCGCGTTCGCGCATACCGCGCATGAGCTGGTCTTTGAGGGCCTCCATTCGCTCGGTGGACCGCTTCGAGCCCATCGCCCGGCGCAGTTGGTCGGCCTGTCCGGCGCTGAAACCGGCCGCCGAGATGGCCATCTGCATCAACTGCTCCTGGAACAGCGGCACCCCGAGGGTGCGCTCCAGCGCCGGGCGAACCAACTCGTGGTCGTAGGTGACCGGCTGGCGGCCGCGGC
>JAITKC010000007.1 GCA_031278665.1 Bifidobacteriaceae bacterium
GCCGATCCAGTCACCGGCGTGGCCGTCATGGCGTCCAGATCCGCCCGGCTGACCCGGCCGCCCGGGTTGATCTGCTGGTTGATCGGCGCCAACCAGAGGTCTGTGGGATAACCGGTCACCGCCGTCCATTCGGCGCGCAGTCCGGGCTTGCCGCTAGCCAAGGCGGCGGAGGCGACCGCCAGATCGCGAACCGGTTGGACGGCGCCGCGCGGGATGACCTCCACCGACACTTCCGGCGAAGTCGCCAAACGGCCTCCCACCAGGTAATTCGCCCGCAATAAGATGACGTGTTTGCGGCCCAGCTCGCGCGCCTTGACAGTCAGGCGATTGCCTTTCGGGGCGGCAAAAGACTGTTTGGACCCGTCCGGCCCGATCAGTTCGACCGCCACACCGGTCGCCTCCGGCAAGACCCGCCAGGAGACCGTCACATCGGTGCTGGTGACAGCTGTTTTGACGTCCATGGGCGGCGGCAGCGCCACGATCTGAACGCTCGCCGGCGCCGAGTAAGCCCCGCTCGCGCGACAAGCGAAAACCGCGTAGGCGACCGCCCGCGCCACCGGCGGTTTCGGGTCGACCGCCCGCTGGTCCGCCGCCGGCGACGCGACCGGCGTTCCCGCCTTTGGGTTGGCCGGCACGCCGGATTGCGTCCGGAGCACCGTGTAGGTCACGTCCGGGCCGCGCGCCCCCCGCCACGACAGCGCGACAACGCCTTTGGCGGGCAAGAAGGCGGCCTGCAAACCGGTCGGCGCCGCCGGCGGAATCTGAGCCTCAAGGCGCCTGATCTCCTCGTCCTCGACGTCTATCGCCTGGGCCTCCGCCAGACGCAGGGCGGCCGCGGGGTAATCATGGGCGTCCAAGGCACGCCTGTAAGCCTCAAGCGCCTGGTCTTTTTTCTGTTCAGCCGCCGCCACCTGGGCGGCCGCCTGTTTGAACTCCGGTGTCTGGTCGGCCGGGTCGGCGCCGGTCAACGTCGTCAGCAACAGGCGCGCGCCGCGCAGATCTCCCGCCGCGATCAAGTCGGCGACGCCGCCAAAGTCCGGCCCGGCCGGGGCGCCACTAGTCGCCTTCGCCATTATCCGCCTGGCGTCGAGGTCCGCCAGGCCGCTGCTCTTCAGCTTCTCGAGTGCCACCAGGAGCAGCAGGCCCTGGCCGCGCAACTGGGCGGCACGGTCGAGGAACCAGCCCAAAGCCAGTTTGCGCAGATCCTCATCGGTGGAGCATTGCTGCCTGATCGCCGTCAACGTCAGCTGGCCGCCGCCGCCGGCGTACTTGTTGTTGGCGTCGACCGTCTGTTGGGATTTTTTCAGGTCCGCCATTGTGACAGGCCGGCGCCTCGCGGGGCCGAGGACCGCGCTGAATTCGCTAATCACGCGGATTTCGCCGGGACTTACCCCCCGCTCGTGCAGCACCATGGCGTCGACCAGACTGCGGAAGCTGGGGCTCAGGGCTTGCCGCAGCGGCGGCGCTCCAAGATTGACCTGGGGCGGATCGAAATCCTCGCAAACCCGCACGCCTTTCGCGCCGACCGCCTTGGCCAGATCCTGGTCGGTGAAGGCGGCCAATCCGGCGGCGACCGCGGCCTGGCGCAACTCGTCTGGACTGATCACGTCCAAGGGCCCGTTTTGTTTTACCGCGGCCGCGAATGAGCTCAGCCGCTGTTTGGCGGCGTCTGCCGTTTTCTCCCCCACTTCCTTCCAGAAGTCGGCCGTGACATAGGCGCCCGGGACCTTGTCCTTGATCGCCTCGAGCAGTAGCGCCAAGGTCTTGGCCACCGGGTAGAGCCGCTGGGCGCCATTCAGGAAGATCCGCAAGTCGCTGACGTGGTCGCCGATCTGGGCGTCCGGGAGCCCCGGCGTGATCGCGAACAGCGCCGCGGCATCGGCCACGGACAGCGCCTCGATCACGGCCGGGGCGCCCTGGGCGGCTTGGACCTGGCGCAAGGCCTCCTCGACTGCGGACTTCCGGACCGGGTTCTTGTGCAACGGCTTAAGGACGTTGTTGCGATAGGCGTTCTTGTCAAACATGCTGGGCCGTCGCTTCAGGCGCCTCGTGGGGGTTGGCTGGTCAACACCGCGTCGCCACCGCTATGACCTTACGTCTGTTTTGGCGACCATAATCCTGCTTTCTTCGACGTCTGAACCCGACAGCACCGAGACCGCCGCTTCGGCGGTGAACGACCGGCCAGTTTTCGGTTCGGTCACCGACAACGTGGCGATCCCTTCTTCCGACACATGGAGTTTGATCTCGATCGGGTCACCTTTGCGCATCGGCGGCAACCCCGTGATAGTCGTGGACGGGCCGGATACCAGCGCCTTGTTGTCTTCGGGTTTCTCAGACTCCCCCACGCCGCCCTGTTCGTATAAGGGGACCTCGACGCTGGTCTGCCCATCTCGCAGTATGCCGCCCGTAGCGTGCCCGTCCAGCGGCAACGTGTCGTTGGCATGGGCCAAGAACTCGATGTAATCCTCGTACTTCTCCGGCTCCGTCTCCCGTGCGAACTGCACGCCGACACCGCGTGGCAAGACATTGGTCACCGCCACTCGGGCCGGCCTGACGCCCGGGACGGACTTGGGCGTCTCGTCAGAGCCCGCCTCGACGCTGTCCGGATCCACGTAGGCGGGCACTTCGCCCTGGCCGTAGATGGCGGCGCCCTTGGCGACCGACAGGTCATAGTCGGTGCGCTCGGGGGAGAACCCGGCGGCCTTCAGCGCGTTCTCGATCATTGGCATCCGCGACGAGCCGCCCACCAGCAAGAACCGGTCAATAGTCAAGCCGGGGGACTTGTCCTGGGCGGTCTTCAACACCCGTTGGGCGGTGACGACCGTCAGCTCCACCAAGTCGGCCGTCGCGGCCTCGAATTCCTCACGCGTGATTTCGACTTTCTCTCTCTTGTCTCCGTAGCGCAGTAGCAGATTCGTCACCTGCCGTATGGTCAGCGCTTTCTTGGCGTCTTCGACTTGGACCCTGAGGTCGGTCATAAACTCGTCATCGGCCGACGGATCGGCGTCCCCGCCCAAAGCGGCCTGGTTGCGGAACTTCTCCAAGAAGAGATCTTCGAGCCGCTGGTCCCAGTCAGCGCCGCCGAGCAACCGTTCGCCGTCGATGGCGACGACGTCGACCTTGCCCGCCTGGGCCTTGAGAATAGTCGTGTCGAAAGTGCCGCCGCCCAAGTCGAACACCAGCAGCGTCTGCTCCTCTTCTTGGCTGGTGCCAAGGGCGATCGCGGCGGCCACCGGCTCGGGAATGATCCCGACCACCTCCAGGCCCGCGATTTCGCCCGCCTGCCTGGTGGCCTGGCGCTCGCGGATCCCGAAATAGGCCGGCACGGTGATCACGGCCCGGCCAATGTCCAGCCCGTTCTGGCTGTTGGCGTTGTTCACCAGTTCCTTCAAGATCAGCGCCGAGATGGTCTCCGGCGTGTGAACATTGCCCCGGAACTCGATCTTGTAATCCTCGCCGATGTGCCGCTTAATCAGCGCGCAAGCGTTCTCCGGGTCGGCGATCTGGGTTCTCTTCGCCTGTCCGCCGATGAAGGCGGAGCCGTCGTCGTTGAAATAGACCACCGACGGCGTGGTGTCGTGGCCCTCGAAGTTCTTGATGATCTCCGGCAGCCCCAGATCGTTGACCAGGGCGACGGCGGAATATGTCGTGCCGAGATCGATTCCGTACACTTTGTCGCTCATTGCGCTGCTCCTTGCTGGTTGGGTTCTGGCTGGGTTTCGGGGTTGTTTTGCGGCTGGTATTCGGCTGGCGCCCCCGATTCGGGCGCGCGTGCCGCCGCGGTTCGCGGTTCAAGTTCGGGCGCGGGTCGCGGCGCGGGTAGCGGCGCGGGTCGCGGCGCGGGTTCCGGCGCGAGTTCCGGCGCGAGTCGCGACTCGGGTTCCGGCGCGAGTTCCGGCGCGGTTCGCGGCGCGGGTTCCGGCTCTGGTTTGGGCGGCGGGAGCGCCGGATCATGCCGATAGACCGCGACTTGGGCGGGGATGAAGGCTCGTTCGGCGCCCGGCCGAGCCAGCCCTTGGCGCATAACCCGCGCCACCGTCCACTCCAAGGCCGGATCGCCGGTGGCGACCGATCTCCTGGTGGCGTGGCGCACCCGGTCAAAGGGGTCCCCGACTTTGGCATCGACCGATTCGACGCCCATCAGCTCGAGGCTCTCGACCACGGCTTCATAGAAATATTCGAATTCGACTTCGGCCCGGTAACCTTCGGGCTGGTTGCGCGCCGCCTGGGCCGCGTCAGCTGATTGAGTCAGCAAAATCACCAACCGTTGGAAGGCGGGTCCCAGGAGTTGCAGGATCTGGTCGGCCTGGAGTTCTGTGATCCGAGCCTGCAACTGGCGCACCAAGTTCTCAAAGAAGTCCGTCCGGGCCGCGAACCGGCGCACGTCCGCCCGCAACTCGCCAATCAATTCCTTGAGTTCGGCGTTCGACGCCAAGTCCCCGCCCGCCAGCCCACTGTCCTTAGCCGCCGGCGCCCCGTCCGCGTCTGCCTCCGCCGCCCCGTCCTTAGCCGCCGATGCCGCGTCCCCCGCCGCCGCGGTCGCGTCTGGCTCCGGCGCCGCGTCCTTAGCCGCCGATGTCGCGTCCCCCGACGCCACGTCCGCGTCTGGCTCCGGTGCCCCGTCCTTAACCTCCGGCGCCCCATCCTTAGCCGCCGATGCCGCGTCCCCCGCCGCCGGCGCCACGTCCGCGTCTGCCTCCGGCGCCACGTCCGCGTCTGGCTCGCCCGGGCCGGGGGCCGCCCGCGGCGGATCCGCGGCCGGGACGCCACGGGCCGGGACCTCGGCTGTCGGCGGCGCCACGGCATCGTCGGCTGGCCGCGAGGCGACCGGTTCGGCCGCGACCGGGCTCTGCGCGGCGGCCGAGTCGGCATAGTTCGCATAGTTCACAGGGACGCCCTGAAAGCCGCCGCTCGTCGGGGCGCCTCCGGCGGCGCCGCCCGTCGGGGCGGCGGGGTCCAGTTGCGCGCCGGCGACGGCATGGGGCGCCGACTGGTTCGCCGGGACGGGCGCGGTGGCGTGCGGCGGCCGAATCGCATCGAACTCGAAGGCGTCTTGGCGCGCCTCCGGCCCGCCATCCGGCGGCGGGTCCACATAGGGTTGAGACATTAGGCTCCTCCTTCCGAGGATGTTGCCGCCGGCCCCGCCAAAGCCACTCGGGCGCCCGCCCAGCGCCGGTACCCGAGGATCAGTAATACCAGGGCCGCGACTCCGACCAGCGACGACACGGCTCCAAGGCCGGTTTGGGCGGCCGCGACCGCTCTGCCGGCGAGGACCCCGGCGCCGACCACCGCGGGCGACCAGATGGCGCAGGCGAGGGCGTTCCAGCCGAGGAACCTGCCCCAGCCGACCCGGCTGGCCCCGGCGGCGTTGGGCACGCAAGCCCGCAAGGCCGCGTTCCATCTGCCCGCCAAAACCGCCGCCCCGGCGTGCCGGCCCAACAGTTCGACGGCGTACAACCACCATCGGCCGAGTCGTCCGCCAGGCGCCCAGCCGGGTTTCGCGGCCGCGAACCAAGCGCCCAGCCCGTATCCGATGCCGCAGCCGATATAAGCGCCCGCGAACACCGCCAGCATTGTGGCGGCGACGCCAAGCCCGCCCGCCGAGGCGATCACGCCACCCGCCACGGCGCAAGCCTGGCCCGGCACAAACCAGCCGGGCAGGCTCACCGAGGCCAGCCCGACAAGTCCGCCGATCACGACATAGAGCCAGAGCCCGCTGAAGCCGGCGAGAAACGCCTGAACACTCATACGCCTTTGTTGTCCTCTCGGTACCCGTCGCCTTTATTGCTCTGGGTTCGCTTGCTCTGGGGTTGTTCGCTTGGGTTTGCTCGCTCTGGGTTTGCTTGCTCTGGGGTGGGCGATGCCGCGAGATCAGGACGACGACCACCCAACAGTTTACGCAGTCACCGCAAGAGCCTCGCAACAGTTTTCCGGGCGCGCGCGGGCGAGTTCACCGCCGCAGGGCCTTGAACCGATGGTGGCGCATCGGTTTGCGGTCCAGGTCGATCGACGCGGGCGGGATGAACTCCCAGAACCCGTCCTCGCGCAA
>JAITKC010000073.1 GCA_031278665.1 Bifidobacteriaceae bacterium
GGTCGCCGAAGCGCCGGACGATTCTCTCGAAGGTCAGCGCCCCGGCCGGAACCGCTTGGCGGGCGGGCGGCCCGGCGGCGTCGTCCGGGGCGTCGGGACCGGCGGGCGGCCAGGCGGGATCGGCCGACGGCTCTTCGGAGTCGGCCAGGGCGTCGGTCAGGTCCAACTCCAAGCCGTCGGTCAATTCTTGGGCTTGGTCCGGGTCCAGCCCGGTCAGGGCCTCGCGAACGGCTTTGGCGTAGGCCCTGATGGCGGGCGGAGTGGTGACGGTGCTCATTTGGCGACCTCCGTTGCTGCCAAGATGCGGTCCATAGTCTCTGAGAAGCGGCGCCAGTCGCCGCTCAGGGCCTCGACGGCCCGGCGGCCCTGGGGCGTCAGCCCGTAGTACTTGCGCTGCGGCCCCTCGTCCGAGGCGACCAGGTAACTGGTCAGCGATCCGGCTTGGTAGAGCCGCCGCAGCGTGCCGTAGACGGAGGCCTCGCCGACATTCGCCAGTCCGGCGCGGCGCAGCCGGCGCACGATGTCGTAGCCGTAGCCGTCGTCGCGGCCGACAGTCGCCAGCACCGCCAGATCGAGAACCCCTTTGAGAAGTTGGGTGCCGTCCACGCCGCCTCCTAACGCCTATTTGCCCGACAACGCTACCACGCGAAGCGCGGTAGCGGCCGGGCGACGCGCCGGGCCGCGCCGCGCCGGCGAACCGGGCCGGATCAGCCCGCCAGGCGGGCGACGCGGGCGGCGAAGGCCGCCATTTCGGCGTTCGCCCGGCCGAGCGCGGCGCCGGCGTCCCGGGCGGCCCGCCTGACCGCCTGGCGCTCAGCCGGATCCAGTCGCCAGCGTTCCAGAGTCGCCGCCGCCTGGGCGGGTCCCGCCACCACGGCGCCGGCCCGGGTCCGCCGGACCAGGTCGGCCGGACGGGGCAACGGCGTGGTCACGATCGGCAGACCGCAAGCCAAATACTCGTACAGCTTGGACGGCATCGCCGCCGCGAAGCCGGGGGTGTCCTCAAGTAACAGCAAACCGGCCCAGGCGCCCTCGGCCGCGCGCCAGGCCCGCTCGGGCGGCAGGCGTCCGGGCAGACGCACCCGGGCGGCCAGCGCCGGCTCCTCGGCCAAAGCCGCCTCCAGCCGCGGCCGATCGGCCGGGGCGACCGGCCCGACCAGATCGAAACGCCACTTTGGGCATCGCCGCGCCGTCTCCAACATGGCCCAAAGCCCGCGCGAGCCCCGCAAGTCGCCGATGTAGACGGCGCGGGGCCGGGGATCGGGCTCGCCGGCGCCGCCGCCGGGGAGCATCGACCGGTCGGGCAAATTGCGCACCTCCAGGCGGCGCGGCGCCCGCGCCGCCAAGTGGGCGTCGGCCGCCACGGTCAGATCGGCCCGCGCCGCCAGGGCCAGGCCGAGCCGGGCCAGGCAGGCGCCCGCCAAACCGGCCAGTCCCCCAAGCCGGCGCGCCCAGGCGCGGTCGCGCAACAGGGCCAGGTAATCCTCGTGGACGTCCGCGACCAGCCGCAGCCGCCGCCCGCCCAACACGGCCCGCCGCAAGTAGGCGCCGGCCGTCGAATCCGGGTCGAGGGCCACTAACACGCGCCCCCGCGCCCGCCAGGGCGCCGTCAACGCCAACGCCAGCCGCCCGGCGGCGCCGCGCCGAGCAAAGGCGCGGACCAGCGCCCCCGGCGGCGCGTCATCGGGCAGCCCCAAACCGATCACCTCGACTGAAAGCCCGGCCCGGCGCAGGGCGGCGACCTGGCGGTGCAGGCGGGCGTCGGCGACATCGTGCCCGGACGTCACAATCGACACGTCCACACCGGCGCGCCGGGCCGGCGGCCGGGCAGCCGTCGGCCTCACAGGTCGTCCATGGTGAAGGCGTTCTCCCCGACCTCGCTGAACTTGGTGTAGGCGTCGATACAAGTTTGCGGGTCGGAGTGGAGCATCAGCCGGCCCTTGTGGATCCAGATGCAGTCGTTGCACATCTCGCGGATCGATCCGAGCGAGTGGGAGACCAGGAACATCGCCCGCGCCGAATGCATCAACTCCTCCATCTTCTTGGCCGCCTTGACCTTGAACTGGGCGTCGCCAGCCGACAGGGCCTCGTCGATCATCAGAATGTCCGGGTCCATATGCACCCCGACGGCGAAGGCCAGGCGGGTGGCCATACCGGACGAATAGGTCACCAGCGGCATGTCCATGAACTCGCCGATGTCGGCGAAGGCGGCGATCTCCTCGGCCCGCTCGGCCACTTGGGCCCGGGTCATGCCCTGGGCCAAGCCGCCCAGGACGACGTTCTCGCGGCCGGTCAGCTTGGCGTTGAAGCCCACGCCGAGGGCCAGTAGCGAACTGATCCGCCCGCGCACCTCGATCCGCCCCGACGATGGCGCCAGAATCCCGGCCACCGCTCTGACCAGGGTCGACTTGCCGGCGCCGTTGGCGCCGATAACTCCCAGCGAAGTGCCGACCGGCACGTCGAAACTGAGGTCGCGCAAAGCTTGGACCTCGCGCACGGCCCGCTCGCCGCGGCCCAGCCGGACCACCGCGCTGCGCAAGGTGGGCACCTTCTCAAAAGTGGTGCGGTAGGTGATCGACAAGTTCTGCACGCGAACCGCCGGGGGCGTTCCCCGGCCGTCCGGCCGCCCGGCCGAATCAGATCCGGACAGCGAAATCACGCTCCCTCGACATGAAGAACAGCGAGCCGACCACCAGCGCCGCCGCCGACCAGCCCAAGCCGACCAGCCAGAGCTGCCAGGACGGGACTTCCGAGTAGAGCAGCGTCTGCGACCAGCCGCCGCAGATCGAATACATCGGATTGCACAGCATCAAGGCGAACAGGTCGTCGCCGGGCGGGAACTCGTGGACCGACCAGAGCACCGGCGACAGGTACATCCAGATGCGCAGAAAATAGGGCAGGAAACTGCCGGCGTCGCGGAAGTAGACCTGCAGCGCGCCCATGAAGGCCGCCAGCCCGGCCGAGAAGACGATCATCAGCAACAGAAAATAGACCGAAAGCAGCATTTCCCAGCCCCACGGCCCGTTTCGGTCCAGAATCAGTTTGAGGACTAAGAACACCGGCAGAGTCGGCAGGAAGCGGAAGAACGAGGTCCGCACCGCCGCGAACGGCATCAGCAGGCGCGGGAAGGCCATTCGCGAAATCAAGGCGCCGCCGCCGGTGACCGAGCCGGAGCCGGAGCCGGCGGCGCCCTGGAACAGCGTGTAGAGAAACAGACCGCAGCAAATCTGGACTAGCAGCGGGCCGCCGTCCTTGAGTTTCGCCCGCGTCAGAATGACCACCAAGACGAAATAAACCACCGCCAGCAGAGTCGGGTTGATCACCAGCCAAAGCCGCCCGAACACGGTGTCGGTGTGGGCCGAACGGATCGACGAGCGCGAAAACTCGGCCGCGAACGGCCAGCGGGCCACCAAGTCGCGCAAATAGGGGCCGATCCTGGGCAACCCCGCCCGCCCGGCCTCATAGACGTGGAGCTCGTCTCTGACCGTGGACGAGTCCCCGGCGTTCTTGGCCAACGCAATCCTTTCTAACAGCCTTGGGGCGTGCCCGGCGCGGGCATCGAACCCCAGGATAGCGCCGCTCGTGGCGGCGCTCTTCACCGACCGCCCGACGGCTCGGCCCGGGGCCGGCGGCCCTGGCCCCGCCAACTCTGCGCGACCCCGGCCCAGAAGCCCGCCCCCCATGTCATGTGCATTGTCGCGATCACCACCGGCAGCCAGGCCCGAGCCTTCGGGTCGAGCCCTTTCGATGACAATCCGGCGGCCGCCGTCACGCCGGCGGCGTAAAGCGCCGGCGCCGCCAGGGCGGCCGCCAACCGGCCGCGCCGGGCGACCAGACCCATCAGGCCGCCCGCCAGGCCGAGCCCGACCGCCAACGTCGCCGCCGGCGGCGCCAAATAGCGGGCCGAAGCCGTCTGCGGATAGGTCTTGATAACTCGCCAGCGCCACCGCCCGGTTTCGTAGAACTGCCGTTTGAGGGCCCGCCAACTGCGCCGGGGGCGGTAAATCACCCCGAGCGAGGGATCGAACCAGACCAGTTTGCCGGCCCCCATCAGGCGGTGGTTCAGCTCCCAGTCTTGAGCCCGGACGAAGGATTCGTTGAAGCCGCCGACCGCCTCGAGGTCGGCCCGGCGGAAGTTCCCCAGGTAGACCGACTTGGCCGGCCCGGCCCGCCCGCCGGTGTGAAAGGCCTCGGCGCCTATGCCGAACGGCGTCGTCATGGCCCGGGCCACGGCTTTTTGGAACGGCGCCGTGCCCTCGGGCACCATCATGCCGCCGACGTTCGCGGCGCCGGTCTGGTCGAGCAGTTCGACCGCCCGCCCAATGTAGCCCGGCGGCAGCAGCGAATGGCCGTCCACCCGCACCAAATAGCCGTGTTTGGCCGCCCGCCAGGCCCGGTTCAGCCCTTCCGGGGTGCGCCCGGAAGGATTCTCCACGACTGTCAAGGCCGGGTGGCGGCGGGCTAGTTCTTCGGCCACCGCCCAGGTGTCGTCATCGGACGGGCCGACCGCCAAAATCACCTCGAGCGGGCCGCGGTAGGCCTGCTTGAAAACCTGTTCGACGGCCTGCGCCAAGTCAGCCGCCTCGTTGCGCACCGCCAAGAAGACGCTGACTCCGGGCGACGCCGCGGCGACTGGATTCACACAGGCATCTTACTTGCCCCGCCCGAACGCCTGGGAACGCGGGATTTTGGGCGATCTTCCGGGCGGGGCGGGTGGGCCCGCCGGCCGGGTGCGGGTAAAGTGGGCGGGTGCTCTTATCGGTGATCGGCTGCGGCTACCTCGGGGCGGTGCACGCGGCCGCCATGGCCCGGCTCGGGCACCGCGTTGTCGGCGTCGACGTGGACGGCGCCAAAGTGGCCGCCTTGGCGACCGGGCGGGCCCCCTTCTACGAGCCCGAACTCGACGCCGCCCTGGCCGAAGGCCTGGCCGCCGGCCGGCTGTCCTTCACCGACGACATCGGACAAGCGGCCGACTGCGCCGTCCACTTCATCTGCGTCGGCACCCCGCAGGCGGCCGGTTCGCTGGCGGCCGACCTGACGGCGCTGCACGGCGCGGCCGAGGCGCTGGTGGCGCGCCTTAGGCCCGGCGCGGTGGTGGTCGGCAAGTCGACGGTGCCGGTCGGAACAGCCCGGCCGCTGGCCGCCCGCCTCGCCGACGCCGACGCCGACGCCGACCTGGTCTGGAACCCCGAGTT
>JAITKC010000122.1 GCA_031278665.1 Bifidobacteriaceae bacterium
CCAGTACTTCTTCCCAGGTGGCGGGCACTTCCACGGCCGCCTCGGCGAGCAGGTCGTCGTGAACCAGATAAGCCCGCGCGGTCGCCTCATAGGGAAAACCGATTATCTTGCCATCGATCTCCATCGCCTGCTTGATCGACTCGCCGACCTTGTCTTTGTCCGCCCAGGTGTCCCAGTCGGCGCTTAGGTCGGCCAGGATGCCCAGCTTGTAGAACTCGGCGACGTACTCCGGCAGTCCCCAGGCGACGTCAGGGAGGTTCTGGCCGGCGGCCGCCGCGATGACCTTCTCGTGCAGCATGTCATAGGTGAAATTGGTTTGGTTGACTTCGCAACCGGTGTCCTTGGAGAACTGCTCAATCAAAGGCAGGGACGCCTTTTCGGTGTCGGCGCCGTCGGTCCAGGCCGTCCAGAACTCGACGGCCTCCCCAGTTGACTCGGTGTTCGTGCCGCTGGGGCCGTTGGAACCGCCGTCGTCGCCGGTGTCGCCGCAGCCGGCCAAGACCAGTGGAATGGCGGCCAACGGGGCCAACGCGCGCAGATGCTTTCTCATGTTGGGTTGCCCTTTCGTCGTTGATTGTCGGGTCGGGTGATGGCCGTTTCGCCCGCGCGCCGCTTCGGCGCAGGCGAGCCAGCGGAGATCGTGGTTAACCCCAAATGACTTACGTTTATCATTTGATGTTGCCAGGGCCGCTGAGAGTTGTCAATCGCGTATGGGCAGTAGATATGCATTTGTTACATTGAGTCGCCGCAGCGCTGTTTGACAGGCTGGAGCAACGATGATAATCGTTGATCATGAACGGCCTGCCTAGCCCGCCGCCGACGCGGGTTGACCCGGACGTGAGCGCCGCGTGGCGGCGCTGATTTGGGGCTCGCCGCCAAGTCGGCTGCGCCTTAGCTTGGACGCCGGAACGCCCGTGGTGCTCTCGCCGGTCGCGTCGGCGGACGAGCGTTCTGGGGCCGATGTCGCGGTGCCGCTGGCGGACGCCAGGTCCTTGTCCGATCCCACCCGCCGCCCGCCGATGGTCGAGGTTCTGGCCGTCGGGCAGGGCCGGGCACCGCACTCGCTGCGGGCAGTCGGCACCGCCATCGGCAGCCGTCTGCGGCCGGTCAGACACGCTGTCACCCGCGAGGGGCTGTGGGAGGTCTTGGAGATCGTCCAGCGGGATTCGGTCACAGACCTGGCGGTGACGACTCGTCTGGCCCGTCGCGACCCGATTGGCGCCTACCGCGCCACCACCACCGTGGCGAACTTCGGAGCCATGCCGGTCTTACTGCAGGTCGTCACGTCCCTGGTGATCAGCGGCTTGAGCGGCTATCTGGGCCGACCGGAGGGCGCCCGCGTCTGGCAGGCCCGGTCAGAATGGTGCGCCGAGTCGCGCTGGTACCCGGTGCCCCTGGGTTCGCAAGCCGGTTTGGCCGACATCAATCCGGTCTTACACGGCCAAGACGGTCGCTGCGTGTACGCCCTAACCTCCACTTCAACCTGGTCGTCGGGGCAGTTTGTGCCAGTCGGGGCGATCGAGGGGGGCGGGCGGGCAGTGGTTTGGCAACTTGAGGTCAATGCCCCTTGGCGCTGGGAGATCATTGCCGCCGGCAGCGATTACGCCGTCGCCCTGATGGGGCCGACCGATCCGCATCACGCTTGGATTCGCCGTCTGGAGCCGGGTGAAACTTTCACCACCGTGCCCGTCTCGTTCTCGCTGGCGGCCGACGCGGGGACAGGCGGGGGACTAGATGGGGCAGCCCCGCGCGGGGCGCTCGCCGGGGCGGTGGGGGAGTTGACGCGGCATCGGCGGGTTTCGCGGCTCGACACCGGGGCCGACGCCGGACGCCCGCTGATTTACAACGATTACATGAACGCCCTGATGGGGGACCCAACGGCGGAGAAGGTTCTGCCGCTGGTCGATTCGGCTGCGGCGGTCGGGGCGCAAGTCTTCTGCATCGACGCCGGCTGGTATGACGACGGCGGCGACTGGTGGCCATCCGTCGGTGCCTGGGAGCCGTCGCTTCGGCGCTTCGGGTCGCCCGGCCTGGAGGGAATCTTCAAGCGGGTGCGGGCGGCCGGAATGCGGCCGGGACTGTGGATCGAGCCCGAAGTGGTCGGAATCAGATCGCCCAAGGCCACCGCTTTGCCCGAAGCCTGCTTTATGCACCGGGCCGGGCGCCGGATCGTCGAGCACCAACGGTTTTTCTTGGACCTGCGCAGCCCGCTTGTGCGCGATTACCTCGACTCCGTGTTCGAGCGCCTGATCGGCGAGCTTGGCGCGCTTTACTTCAAGTGGGACTACAACGTCACGCCGGGACTCGGGCCCGATGACGCCGGTGCCGAAGGTCCCGGCGACGGCCTGCTTGAGCACGCCCGCGCCCATCTGGCTTGGTTCGAGGCGTTGCGCTCGCGCCACCCCGGGGTCATCTTTGAGGCCTGTTCTTCGGGCGCCCAACGCATGGACCAAGCCATACTCTCTGTCTACGACCTGCAATCCACGTCTGACCAGCAGGATTACCGGCTCTACCCGCCGATCGCGGCCAGTGCCCCGATGGCTATGGCCCCCGAACAGGCGGCCAATTGGGCTTATCCGCAACCCGGAATGGCGCCCGAAGAGGTCGCGTTCACATTGGTCACCGGACTCTCGGGGCGGCTTTACCTGTCGGGCCCGTTGGACCAGCTGGCGCCGCCCGCGCTGGAGTTGGTTCGCGAGGCCGCCGGCGTCTATCCGTCATTCGCCGCCCATCACGCGGCGGGTCTTCCCTTCTGGCCGCTCGGTCTGCCGCAGTGGGCCGACCCGGTCGTGGCCCTGGGCTCGCTGGCCCCGAGCGGGGCCCTCATCCACGTCTGGCGCCGGACCGGTCCGCAGCTGGCGCCCGGCGGCAGCTCGGATTGCGACCGGGTCAAACTCTCGATCCCGGCCTTCGCCGGCCGCCAGGTACTTGTCCAACAAGCCTTTCCCTCCAGGCTGCCGAATTGGAGATGGTCCTGGCTGAGCGACAGCGGCCAGCTGCTCTTGGACTTCGCGGGGACGGCCGAGTCGGCCCGCTCGCTCCGCCTGACGCCGGTCTGACGTCCGGCTGGCGTCCGGCTGGCCGGCGGCGCCGGCCGGGAATCGGGCCGACGGGCACGCCCGGATCGGGCGGCGCGCGGTAGGCTCGTGGCGGCAGATCAAGCGGCCGATCGCGCCGCGGGTCAGGCGGCGGGTCGACCAGTCGAGGGAAGGTAACCGAGTGTCCAACGGTCAAGGGTCTAAGACGGGCGCCGAGCTTTTCGCGGACCGAGACGACGTCGTGGTGGTGCGGGTCGATGGCCGGCTACAGGATCTGGACCAGCCGATTCCCGAGGGGGCGGCGGTCGAGCCGGTCACCCTGGCGGAACCGGACGGGCTGACGGTGCTGCGCCATTCGGTGGCCCATCTGCTGGCCCAAGCGGTTCAGGAGGTCGATCCGGAGGCCAAACTCGGCATCGGGCCGCCAATCGCGGACGGTTTCTACTACGACTTCGACGTCTCCGAACCGTTCACCCCGGAGCGGCTGCGCCAACTCGAGAAAGTCATGACCCGGCTGGCCGCCCAAGGCCAAACTTTCCGCCGGCGGGCGGTCGGCGACGGCCAGGCCCGCCAAGAACTGGCCGCCGAACCCTACAAACTTGAGTTGATCGGCCTCAAAGGCCAATCCGACCAGGCCGGCGAGGGCGCCGAAGTCGAAGTCGGCGCCGGCCAGCTGACCATTTACGACAACCTCCGCCGGGACGGCGAAACCGTCTGGCGGGATCTTTGCCGCGGGCCGCATATCCCGACCACCAAACTGATCAAGAAGGGCGCCTTCAAACTGATGCGGTCGGCCGCCGCCTATTGGCGCGGCGACGAGCGCAACCGCCAACTCCAGCGGATTTACGGGACCGCCTGGCCGACCGCCGAAGAGCTGCGGCGGTACACCGATCGCCTGGCGGAGGCGGAGCGGCGCGACCACCGCAAACTGGGCGCCGAACTGGACCTGTTCTCCTTCCCCGAGGAGATCGGCTCCGGGCTGGCCGTCTTCCACCCCAAAGGCGCCCAGGTGCGCCAGGAGATGGAGGAGTACTCGCGCCGCCGCCACATCGAGGCCGGTTACGACTTTGTCTACAGCCCCCACATCACCAAGGCCAGGCTCTACGAGGTGTCGGGGCACCTCGACTGGTACGCCGACGCGATGTACCCGCCGATGCGCCTGGACGAGGAGCGCGCCGCCGACGGCCACGTCAAACGCCGGGGCCAGGACTATTACCTGAAGCCGATGAACTGCCCCATGCATAACTTGGTCTTCGCCGCCCGCGGCCGGTCTTATCGGGAGCTGCCGCTGCGCCTGTTCGAGTTCGGGACCGTCTACCGTTACGAGAAATCGGGCGTGGTTCACGGGCTGACCCGCGCCCGCGGCTTCACCCAGGACGACGCCCACATCTACTGCGCCGAAGACCAGTTGCGCGACGAACTGGCCTCGTTACTCGGTTTTGTGATCGACCTGCTCGGCGATTACGGACTGGACGACTTCTACCTCGAGCTTTCGACCAAGGACCCGGATAAACACGTCGGCTCGGACGAAGTCTGGCGCGAGGCCACCCGGACGCTGGAGGAGGTCGGCCTGGCCTCCGGCCTGGAGTTGCGGCCCGATCCGGGCGGGGCCGCCTTCTACGGGCCGAAGATCTCGGTTCAAGCCCGCGACGCGATTGGCCGCACTTGGCAAATGTCGACTATCCAACTCGATTTCAACATGCCGAGCCGGTTCGGGCTGGAGTACACCGCCCCGGACGGCTCGCGGCGGACGCCGGTGATGATCCACCGCGCCTTGTTCGGCTCGATCGAACGCTTCTTCGCGATTCTGACCGAACACTACGCCGGGGCCTTCCCGGCCTGGCTGGCGCCGGTCCAAGTCCGCGCCATCCCGGTCTCCTCCGACTTCGACGGCTACCTGGGCGAGGTCGCCGCGCGCCTGCGCGGGAGCGGCGTGCGGGTCGAAGTCGATTTGGGCGACGACCGCTTCGGCAAGAAAATCCGCAACGCCGCCAAGGACAAAGTTCCGTTCGTCCTGATCGCCGGGGCCGAGGACGCCGCCGCCGGAGCCGTCTCCTTCCGCTTCCGCGACGGCTCGCAGGACAACGGCATCGCGGTGGACAGCGCGATCGCGCGCATTTTGGGAGTCATCGAACGGCGGGAGAATGGCTGAGACCGCCCGCCCGTCCGCCGGCGCCGGTTCGGCTTTGGGCCGGGGCGGGTCGGCCGCCGATGCCGCCAGGTCGGGTTCGGACGGCGCCAGGTCGGGTTCGGGCGGCGGGGGGTCGGGTTCGGGCGCCGCGGGGCCGGCCTCGGGTGGCGCCAGGTCGGGTTCGGGTGCCGCGGGTTCGGCTTTGGGCCGGGCCGGGGCGGCCGCCGATGCCGTGGAGTCGGGTTTGGCGGGAGTCTCGGACGGCTACGACCGGCTCTGGACGCCCCACCGGATGGTCTACGTCGGCGGCCGCGCCCGGCCGGCCGGCGAGGGGCCGGAGGACTGCCCGTTCTGCGCGGCGCCCGCCGGGGCGGACGCCGACGGCCTGATCGTGGCCCGCGGCAAGACGGTCTACGCCTTGCTGAACCTGTTTCCCTACAACCCCGGCCACTTGCTGATCTGCCCTTACC
>JAITKC010000127.1 GCA_031278665.1 Bifidobacteriaceae bacterium
GGGAACACCAGCGTCAAGGGAGACATTGGCGCGGGCGGCGACGGCGCGGACGGCGCGGTGACGATCAACGGCGGCAGCGTCAAGTGCACCGCCGCTCTCCCGACGGCGCAGCCAAAGAACTCGGCCGGCGAGTACGTGTACCTGGCGAAGTTGACGTTGGCGGGCGCCGGGGACAACGTGGCGGTCCTGGCCTCTCAGATCACGACTGGACCGTATGGGGTGCGCGATGTGGTGACCCGCGACAGCGGCCTGGTTTACGCCTGGCTGCCTGAAGACACCCCGGCGGCAGGCGTCAGGTTGGCGACCGCCGCAGGCGATTACACCACAGCGGACGCCGGCCAGGTCGGCTCGGCAAACAACGCCGCCTTCACGCTCTCGCTCGGCCCCTCGACGCTGGCGCAAGGCACTGTGTCCGTCTATCTCAACGGCGCGGCCTCGCCCGAACTGGCCGCCGGCGTGAGCCTTGGCCAGGACGGCCTCAAGGCCGCGACGTTCGCGGACCAACTCGACGGAACTGTTTTGGCCAACGGATTTGCCGGCAATTACGGCGTGCGTCACTGTGCCGCCGCCACGGGCGCGAGCCTTGAGCTGAGCATTGGTGACCAGGGTTCGGCGCGGCTGGACTTCTACCAGCCCGCCGCCGGCGACTTTGGCCTGGCCGACGACAGCGCGGTCTACAACGGCGAGCCGCGGGCGGTGACAGTTTCCCGAGACACGTCGACGGCGGCCAATTCCGGGACGTTGACCGTGTATTACACGGGCGTCGGAGACACGGTCTATACCAAGTCGACGAACCCGCCGACGGCGGCGGGAAAGTACGCCATTTCGGTGGACGTGGCCGAGAAACCCTGGTCCAACGGTAACCGGGCCTTCTCGGCCGTAAATCTGGCGGTCGGGACTTTCGCCATCGCCAAGGCGGATCAGGGGCCGGTGGTGGTGGCTGATCCGGGGGTCAAGACGTATGGGGACGCGTCGTTCTGGTTGGTGTTGGGTTCTTCGGGGTCTGGTTCGGGGGCGGTGGGGTATTCGGTGGTGTCGGGGGGCGCGGTGGGTGTGTCGTCTGGTGGTTTGGTGACGGTTAAGGCGGCCGGGTCGGCGGTGGTGCGGGCGGTCAAGGCGGCGGACGCGAACTATAACGAGCGGTCCGGGGAGATCGAGATCGTGGTGGTTAGGGCGGAGCCGGTGGTTTCGTTGGCGGCGTCGCCGCAGGCCGACGCGGCCCATGGGGACGATGTCGTGTTGGAGGCGACGGTGTCGAAGGTCGGGGTGGGGCAGGTTCCGGCCGGGTCGGTGACGTTCTTGGTGAACGGGTCGGCGGTGGCGGGCTCGTCTGGTGTGGCGCTTGACCCGGGGGGTGTGGCCCGGTTCGTGGTTTCGGGTTTGGGGGCCGGGTCCCATGATTTCGCGGTGGAGTATTCGGGGTCGGCGGATTACAAGCCGGCGGGCGACGAGGTCGCGGATTACGACGTGGCGAAGGCGGATCAGGTGATTTCGGTCGTTGATCCGGGGGTCAAGACGTATGGGGACGGGCCGTTCGGGTTGGTGTTGGGTTCTTCGGGGTCTGGTTCGGGGGCGGTGGAGTATTCGGTGGTGTCGGGGGAGGCTGTGGGTGTGTCGTCTGGTGGTTTGGTGACGGTTAAGGCGGCCGGGTCGGCGGTGGTGCGGGCGGTCAAGGCGGCGGACGCGAACTATAACGAGGCGCAGGCGAGTGTGGAGGTGGTTGTTGGTCCGAGGGACATCGGTTTGGTGGAGTTGGTGGTGGAGGGCCCGAATGTTTACACCGGCGCCCAGTTGCGGCCGGGGGTGGAGGTTTCGGACGGCGATGTGGTGATCACGGACGCGGATTACACGCCGGGGTATGGGGCGAACGTGGATGTGGCGGGCGGGGGCAGTGTGACTTTGACCGGCCAACGCAACTACACCGGCGTCAAGACCGCGACCTTCGCCATCGCCAAGGCGACGCCTTCGCTGGTCGAGCCGCCGTCGGCATCGAGCGTGTTCGCGGCTGACGGGCTGGCGGCCGCGACGCTGACCGGCGGGATCGTCCGCTTCGGCGAAACCACGCTGACGGGCGTCTTCGCCTGGCAGGACCCGGCCGCGCCGGTTGAGGCGGGCGGGGAGTATGAGGTGGTGTTCTCCCCGGACGGGGCTTTGGGCGGCAATTTCGAGGCCATCTGTTTCAAGGTGCCGGTGGCCGTCAAGGACGCCTTGGCGGAGGCGTTGGCGCAGGCCGAGGATGTCGTGTTCGGGGGCGCGGGCGTCACGCCGGCCTGGAGCGAGTTCGTCGCGGCGGGCGCTTCGGCCCAGGCTGTTCTGGCCGACCCGACGGCCGCGCAGGCCCAGTTGGACGCCGCGGCGGCGGCGCTCCAGTCCGCCTTGGCCGCCTTGGGCGTCGATGACGACGGGCATTGGTTCGACGATGCCGTGAACAGTCACGTCATCGGTTCGGGGCAGGGGCTGAAGCACACCGTCCTACATGATTGGTCGTTGCACACCGGCGTGGTCCGGGTTGACGGACTGGTCATCGAAGTCGGGACGCAGTACACGTCAATGTCCGGGAGCACCCACACAACCCTGTTGGCCTCGTATCTCGACACGCTGGCCGCCGGCGAGCATGTCTTGGCGGTTGAATTCTCCGGGTCCATCCCGACGGCCGAGGACGTCTTCGTGGTCGAGGCCGCCCCTGACGACCCAGATGACCCCAGTGACCCCAGTGACCCCAGTGACCCCGGTGACCCAGATGACCCCGGTGACCCCGGTGACCCCGACAAGCCGGATGACCCCGGCGCCTTGCCGCCGACCGGGTTCGGCGCGGGGTTGGCGTTGTGGGCCGGTTTGGGCGCTGTCGCGGCCGGTGGCGGGCTGTTGACGGTCGCGCGGCTAAGGCGGCGGCGGGCTGGCGCCTGAGCCGACGGCGCGGGGCGCGGGCCGAAGCGCTTGGGCGGGCCGGCCGGCTCAAGAGCCGCCGCGGCGGGTCTGCGCGCCGTCGTTTGGGCCTTCAGATCGCGGCTTTGCCCGTCCGGCCCTGCCGGTTCAGGCGCCGAAGCCGACGCGGTGGGAGCGGCCGGAGCCGATCTCGACATAGGCCAACGCGGCGGTCGGGATGATGACCGTGCGGCCCTGTTTGTCGGCCAGGGTGATGAGCGGCGCCTCTTCCTGGATGGCGGCGGCGATGGCCGTTCGGACTTCTTCGGCCTCCTGGTCCACGTTGAGGGTGATTTCCCTGGCGACTTGGCGCAGCCCGATGGTGATCTCCATGCCGGCGATTCTACGGGCGCGGCCGGGCGGCGGCCGCCTCGCCCTGGGCGGATTCAGTTCTAGGCGTAACGCCGCGCCCGGCGCCGGCGGGCCCTGGCCGGCTGGCGGCGCGGCTCGGCCTGGGCGAAAACTTAGCCCGACGGCATCGGCCGGGCGTTTGGCTGTCAGACGGGCGTGGTGTGATTGATCCATGCAAACGAACCGACCCGAATTGAGGCTCGCGGCGACGCCTTGGCCGGCCCTGGAGGTCAAACCCGACCAGTCGCAATCGGCGGCGTTGGCGCTGGTCGAACGGGGCGAGTCGGTCAGCGTCTTCGGGTTCCCGGGCACCGGCAAGACGCTGGTGGCGGAGTTGGCGGCGGCGGCGGCGTTGCGGGCCGGTTTGGACGGGCGGCGCCTGGCGGTGTTGGCCGCGGACCGGCATTTGGCGGCGTCGCTGTCGGCCCGGATCGTCCGGCGGGTCGGGGCGGCGGTGACGGGCCGCCCGGCGGTGACGGCGACGTCGTTCGCCATGACTGTCTTGGAGGCCAGGGCGCAGGCGGTGGCGGCCACCGGTTTGGACGATGCCGTCGCGGCCTCGCGCGCCTATCAACCTCAGATGGTCACCGGCGCCGAACAAGCCAGGGCGCTGGCGGCGCTGGCGGAGGCCGAGGCGGACGGGGACTGGTCGGCGCCCTGGCCGGCGACGGTTCCGGCGCCCACCCGTCGGCTTGGCGCGTTCCGCGACGAACTGCGGAACCTGTTGACGCGGGCCGCCGAAAGAGGGCTGGACGCGGTCGGGCTGGCCCGGTTGGGAGACGAACACGGCCGGCCGGATTGGGTGGCGGCGGCCCACTTCTATCAGCGCTACCTGGACACCCTCGACCTGCGCGACACCGCCGACGCCGGCCTCAAACTCGACGCCGCGGCGATGGTCGCCGCCGCCCACCTCTGTCTGCGGGACTGGTGCGAGCCATTCGAATTGCGGGGCCAAACCGTGCGTTTGGAGGCCGCCGCCCGCCCGCGCTGGGACCTGGTGATCGTCGACGACTACCAAGAGGCCTCGTTGGCGTTGCACCGATTGGTGGGGCAGTTGGCCCGGGCCGGGTCGCAGGTGGTCTGCCTCGGCTGCCCGGACACCGCCGCCCAGTCCTTTCGGGGAGCCCTGCCGGGCCAATTGGCGTTGACCGCGGCGGTGCCGCCGGACGGTTGGGATGCCTATGAGGCCGTGCTCGGCAACTGCTGGCGCCAGTCCGGCCGGCTATTGGACCAATCGATCCGGGTGGTCGGGCGGTTGCGACCGTCCGGCCGTTTGATCGCGGCCCTGAGGCCGCCGGCGCCGGCCGGGGCGTCGCCCGGCCGGGTCCGGGCGGCGGCGGTCGGCTCGCAGGCCGAGGCCGCCGCCGTGATCGCCCGCCGCCTGCGGCAAGCCCATGCGGCCGAAGGGCTGGCCTTCGCCGACATGGCGGTGGTGGCCAGGACGGCGGGACAGGCGGCTTTACTGCGTTGTCTGCTGACCGGCGCCGGCGTGCCGGTCAGAGTCCCCGGATCGGAAGTGCTAGCCGGCGACCATCCCGCCGTCGCGCCTTTGCTGACGCTACTGCGCTGCGCCGCCCGGGGCGGCTCGCCGGACCCGAGTTCGGCCGCCGAACTCGTGGTCTCCAGTGTCGGCGGGATGGACGCCGCCGACTTGCGGCGGCTTCGCCGCGCGCTCGCCGGGGCCGGCCGGCTGAACGGGGTCTCATTGGCCCCGGACCAGCTTTTGGCCGGCCTGCTGGCGGGCGAAGGGGTCGGGTTCGCGGTGCCGGGCGGTCCGGCGGAAGGCGACCGCGCGGCATCGGCGGATTGGCTGATGGGGGCCGTGCCGGAGGGGCTGAGGCCGGCCGTCGGGCGCTTGCGGGAGGCTTTGGCGGCGGGGCGCGCGGCCGCGCGGCGGCCCGGCGCGGGCGCCGCCGACGTGCTCTGGGCGATTTGG
>JAITKC010000138.1 GCA_031278665.1 Bifidobacteriaceae bacterium
CCCCGGCCGCTCCCGGCGCGCGGGTGAACACGCGTTCCGGCGCCTGCGGCTCGAGGCTCGGTTCCGGCTCGGTCGATGCCGGTTCGGGTTCGCCGGTTCCGGCGGGCGCCGGGACGGGCTCGGCGTCTGGCCCCGGCTGGGTCGGGGCGGGTTCGCGTTCCCCGATTCCGGCGGGCGGGGCCGGGCGAGCGCCGGCCGGCCCGGACCCGGCCAATGCCGGTTCGGGTTCGCCGGTTCCGGCGGGCGCCGCGACGGGCTCGGCGTCTGGCCCCGGCTGGGTCGGGGCGGGTTCGCGTTCCCCGATTCCGGCCGGCGCCCGCGCCGTTGGCACGGGTTCGGCTATCGCGGTTCCGTCCGGAGCCGGGTCAGACTTGGCGTTCCGCCCCGGTCGGCTGAGCGCCGCCGCTTCGGCCGCCCAGCGGCCGGCCCGTCCGGCCGCCGCCAACCAGGCGGGCGGCGTCTCGGAACCATCCCGTGCCGCCACCGCCGTGGCCGCCAAGCCGAGGAACGCCAGCGCCTGAGCCTGGACGCGAGTCGCCAACCCGGCGACGGGCGGGGCGACGGACAGGCCTTGAAGGCGTTCGGCCAAAGCGGCATCGTCGGCCCCCGATGTGGTCCCGTCGCCAAACGCTGGAACGAGGTGTTCCCACAGCAAGTCGAACAGCCTTTGCCCGGCGATAGTCGCGGCGGTGATCGCCACGACGGCCTCGAACTTGGGCATCACCAGGCAGGTTTGCCCATACGCGCCGCCGGCCGCGTAGCCGTGCTCGCCCATCCAGAATTGATACCCGTAGCCCCGGGCGCTGTCCGGCTCGACGGCCTGTCCGGGCGGGAAACGGTGTTCGGCGTCATTGGGCATCTGCGTCCGGGTCGCCTGGCGGCACCAAGCGGCCGGCACAAGTTGGCGGCCCCGCCAGGCGCCGCCTTGTAAGAGCACCTGGCCGAAAGCCGCGATCGACTCCGTGCGCAGGTACAGGCCGCTGAAGCCGGGGTTCGCCCGGCCGCCGAACCAGCGGGCCTCGCTCGCCCCGATCGGCTCGAACAGCCGCGGGCGCAAGTAGTCGAGCAGGCCGGCGCCGGTGGCCGACTCGACGATTTTGGCGACCGCGAAAGTGGCGAGTTGGTCGTAGGTGAAGACTTCGCCCGGCCCCCGTTCCGGCGGATAGGCGCGCAGGGATCGGCGCAGAGCGGCATCGTCCATCGAGAAGTCCTGGTCACTCGGGTCGAGCCCCGGATCGCGGAGGTGGCCGACCGACATCCGCAGAGCGTCGGCGATTGTCGCCTCGCCGTAGGCGGTGGCCTCCGGAAGGCGGTCGGCCAGCCGATCCGACATTCCCAACAGGCCCTCGCCTTCGGCTATGCCGGCGGCGACGGCGGTGAAACTCTTGCTCATCGAATAGATCAGCTGCGGCGTCGCGCGATCATACGGCGCCCACCACCCCTCGGCCACCACCGCGCCGTGTCTGAGCAGCATAAACGAGTGGAGTTCAATGCCGGACGCGGCCACCGCGTCAAGAAAGGCGGCGACCTTCTTCGCGTCCACACCTTGCGAACTGGGACTACGTCGCGCCAGCAGCGTCATGATCAGCATGATAGGCCAGAAATGTACGCCCGTACATCGCGGCCGCCAGCCGGACCGCGGTGGCCGGCCCCCGTTCCAGCTGTCCAGGTCGCCGCCTCGCGGGCCGGGGCGTTGGTCCCCGACCGGTCAGGAGTAGCGGGTTCGCAGATAGTCCTCGAGTTGCTCGAGGCTCAGGTTCTTGGTCTCCGGCACGAAAATCAGCGAGAAGACGACTGTCACAACGTTGACGCCGGCGAAGACCGCGAAAGTCGCGCCGCCGCCGATACTCGCGATCATCATCGGGAAAACCCAAGTGATCACCGCGTTCGCGATCCAGAGGCAAAAGGTTGCCAAACCCATTCCGAAACCGCGGATCGCCATCGGGAAAATCTCGGACAGCAGCACCCAGTTCGCGGGGGCCTGAAGCCCCTGGTTGAAGAACAAGAACAGCATCATGCCGCCGAGCACGGCGAAAGAACCCAGCAAAGAAGGCGGGCTGGACGGGTTGGCCTGGCCGCCGGGCAGCAGGTGAGGCTGCACCTGGGTCCAGAACACGACGGAGATCAGAGTCAGCGAGGCGATAATGCCGAACTGGCCGGCGATCAGCATGCGCCGGCGGCGCAGGCGAGTCACAAACCACAGCCCGCAAGCCGATCCGACGACCGAGATCACCCCGTTGGCGACCTGCGCGGTGATCGAGGCCGTCTCGCCTTGTCCGGTCATCATCAAGATCTTCGGCGCGTAGTACATGATCGTGTTGATCCCAGTCGTCTGCTGCAAGACGCCGACTCCCACGCCAATGAACACCACGCGGCGCACCCACGGTATGCGCAGAGCCCGCCAACCGCGGCCTGTGGGCGGCGGCCGACCCCCTCTGGACCGCGCGAAATGCGCCACCTCCCGAGTGATCCCGATGTCGCTTTCGCGACGCACGCGTTTCAGCGCCCCGATCGCCGCCGCCAATTCGCCGCGCACCGCCAACCAGCGCGCCGACTCCGGCATGCGGCTCATGGCGATCCACAACAAGACCGCCGGCAACGAGCAAATCAGCAGCATCGACCGCCAAGCCGTGGAATCGTGCGCGGTGTTGGCGATCAGCGCGTTCATGGAGAACGCCAACATCTGGCCGGTGACGATCATCAGTTGGTCCACCGCCACCATGGTGCCGCGCAACGACTTCGGAGCGGTCTCCGCCAGATAGACCGGAACAGTGGTGGAGGCCGCCCCAACCGCCAGGCCGAGCCCAAATCTGAAGAAGTACATGACGTCGATAGTTGGCGCCAGAGCCTGGCCGACTGCCGCGAAGAAAAAGACGGCCGCTAACCATCGAATGTTGTGGCGTCGGCCGAACCTGTCCGATAGGTGTCCGCCCGCCACCGCTCCGAGCGCGGCCCCGACCAGCAGCACCCCGCCGATCAAACCCTCCTGGGCCGCCGTCAGCCCAAGACCGCCATCCGAGAGCGGGTGTTGCATATACGGCAGCGCTCCGGAGATGACGCCGGTGTCGTAGCCGAATAACAGCGAGCCCAGGGTGGCCGCCCCGGCGACCGCTTTGAGTGAGCGACGCTTGCCCGATGCCGGCGTCCGCCGCACCAGCCGGGCCAGGCCGGTCGCGGCCCCTCGCCCTTCGAGCGGACCCTTTGGGAGTCCGGCGCCGGCGCTTTGCAGACCCGGCTCGGCAGTCGCGCGCTGGCTCTGACGAGCGCGGCGGCCGCCAAGCGGCCGCCGGCGCGGTGGACCGTCCTGAGAAGACATGCAGCCGATTCTCACCTGGCCACGGAGTGAGCCGACGGGCGGGCCGGCTTCTGCCCAGATGCCGGATGCGGCGGCTCAAGCCGCTTCGGCCTGACGAGTGTTGCCGCCCGCCCGTAATCCACCCCGTGCGGCGGCGAATCGCGAGTAGTTTTCAGTTCTTGATCCGCGAGCGGATCGGGATCTTCGTATTACTCGCATCTCGCGGCCGGAACGGCCGGTTCGGGGATCGCAGGTTGACAGTCAACGACCACCGGAGGTCTCCCAAGGCCGCGCGTAGGGGCTGAACAGCCCGCCTGAGCTTGGGCCCTGGTTATTGGCCGGGATGGGACCCGCCCCGCGGCGGGTGGAGCAGCGCGGCCAGGGTGTCGTACCGCGATTGCCAGTCCCACTCGCGCCGAACCCAGTCGCGGCCGGCGGCCCCCATGGCCGCCGCGCGGACCGGGTCGTCCAGTAATTCGATGATCTTGGCCGCGGCGGCCCGCCAATCCCGCCCGTCGACCACGAAACCGGTCTGGCCTTCCAACACGGCGTCTGGCGCGCCGCCCGAATCGCCGGCGACCACCGGCAGGCCGGCCGCCTGGGCCTCGAGATAGACGATCCCCAATCCCTCGACCTCCAAGCCGAGCCAGCGCGAGCGACAGGGCATGGCGAAGACGCGGGCCGCCTGGTAAAACTCGGCCAGCCGCTCGTAAGGGGCTTTGCCGACCAACGCGATTGACCCGGCGGCCGGGCTGGCGGCGGCCATTCGCCGCAGTTTCGGCTCATAGGAACCGGCGCCGACGATGACGAGTTTGGCTTCCCGGTGGGCGGCGGCCACACTGGGCCAGCCGCGAATCAACTGGTCCTGGCCTTTGCGCGGCACCAACCGGGAGACGCACAGCACCACCGCTTCGCCCTTGTGGTCCAGGGCGGCGCGCCCAGACGCGCCGGCTGACGCGGCGGCGTCGGGAAATTGCGGCGCGGCATCGGCCGGAATGGGGGCGAAAGCGGTGACCGCGGGGGAAAGTTTGACCATGCGGCGGCGGGCGGGCGGGCTGAGCGCCGGGGCGATCCGCCGACCGGTGTAGTCGGTCAGATAGGTGACCACGTCGACGCCGTCGCCAATGCGCCGCAGGGCCTGGCGAGTGCCCGGAAACGCGGCCCACCAGACCTCGTGGCCATGGGTGGTGGCGACGATCCGCCCCAGGTCGACCCGGCGGCGCAGGCCGGCGGCGATCAGCCCGAAGGGCGCGGCCGCGCCGAACCAAACCGCGTCGGCCCGCACGTCGCGCGCCACATCGGCGGCGAATCGGGCGACCGACTGGGTGGGCCACAAGACGCGAGACGGGTGGCGGACAACTTGATAGGGCAGTTTGGAGTCCGCCCGGGCGACCTGTTGGGCGCTGAAGGGAGCGCGAGTCGAGGCCAACACGGTCACCTCGGCGGGCGGGAAGCGGCCGACCAGTTCGGCGACGAAAGTCTCGATGCCGCCCAAAGTGGGCGGGAAATCATTGGTCACCACCAGCGTGTGCATGTCAGGACAACACCCTTGCGGCGGCGGACCGGTTAGAAGCGGGACCGGCCAATGACTTCTTCGGCGATCTGGACGGTGTTGAGCGCGGCGCCCTTGCGCAAATTGTCGGAGACCACGAACATCGCCAGGCCCCGGCCGTCCGGCGTCGACTGGTCGACGCGCAGGCGGCCCACATAGACCGGGTCCTGGCCGGCCACCGCAAGCGGGTTGGGCACGTCGGTTAGGACCACGCCCTTGGCGACGCTCAGGAGCAGACGCGCCTCGGCGGGGTCGATCGCCCGGCTGAACTCGGCGTTGACGGCCAGCGAGTGGCCGGTGAAGACCGGCACCCGCACACAGGTTCCGGAAACCGCTAGGTCGGGGATGTCGAGGATCTTGCGCGACTCGTCCCGCAGTTTGCGTTCTTCGCTGGTCTCGCCCAAGCCGTCGTCGATCGGCGAGCCGGCCCAAGCCACGACGTTGAAAGCGATCGGGGCGACATAGGCGATTGGATCCGGCAAGTTGACGGCTCGCCCATTGAACCGCAGCGCCGCCAACTCCTGCGTCGCCGCCGCCCGCGCCTGGACGTCGAGTTCCTGGACGCCGGCCGGACCGGTGCCGGAGACCGCCTGATAAGAGGAAACCACCAGCCGGCGCAATCCGGCGGCGTGATGCAGCGGCGCCAGCACCGGCATCGCCGCCATCGTGGTGCAGTTCGGGTTGCCGACAATGCCCTTCGGCGCCTGCGCCGCCAGCGCCCCGTTGACCTCGGCGACCACCAACGGCACGTCGGGGTCCATCCGCCAGGCCGACGAGTTGTCGATCACCAGCGCGCCGGCGTGGGCGAAGCGCGGCGCCAGACGCCGCGAGGCCTTCGCCCCGACTGAGAACAGCGCCAAGTCGACCCCCGCCGCCGATGCCGTCTCGGCGTCCTCGACTTCGACGTCGCGTCCGGCGAAGCTCAAGATCCGGCCGGCCGACCGGGCCGAGGCGAAGAAACGAATCGAACGGACCGGGAACTCGCGTTCTTCAAGCAACTCCCGCATGACGCCGCCGACCTGCCCGGTCGCGCCGACCACAGCCAGGTTGTGACCGGATTGGCTGATTTTCATCGTCCCGTGCCCCCGTAAACCACGGCTTCGCCCTCGGCCGAGTCGAGCCCAAAGGCGGTGTGGACCGCCCTGACCGCACGCGTCAACTCGTCGCGCTCGGTCACCACCGAAATGCGGATCTCCGAAGTCGAGATCATCTCAATGTTGATCCCGGCGTCGCTCAGGGCGGCGAATAGCCGCGCCGAAACCCCCGGGTGGGACCGCATGCCGGCGCCGATCAGCGACAGTTTGCCGATCGACCCGGAGTGGGCCAGGCGCTGGTGGCCGAGTTCCTCCCGCGCGGCCCCGAGGGCCTCGCCGACCCCGGCGGCATCGGCGGCTGGCAGGGTGAACGATATGTCGGTGCGCCCGGTGATCTCGGTCGACACGTTCTGCACGATCATGTCGATGTTGGCGCCGGCCTCGGCCACGATCCGGAACACCGCCGCCGCTTTGCCGGGCACGTCCGGGATGCCGATGACGGTGATCTTCGCCTGGCTGGCGTCATGCGCGACACCGGAAATCAAGGGATGTTCCACGGAATCGTTCTCACTTCCTGGGCTCTGGCCGTCAACCGCCGGCGGCGGGTCGGTTCGCGCTTGGCCGGCCGGGGCGTGATACAACCGGTCGGGCGATATCGGAAAGGTGGCCGCGCCCTCCACGATCAGCGTCCCGAGCCGATCCGAAAAACTTGACCGGACGTGCAGCGGAACGTTGTAGCGGCGGGCGTATTCGACCGCCCGCAAGTGCACCACTTTCGCGCCGGCCGCCGCCAACTCGAGCATTTCCTCATGGGCGATGACCGGGACGCGGCGCGCCGCCGGGACAATCCTCGGGTCGGCTGTGAAGACGCCGTCGACATCGGTGTAGATCTCGCAGACGTCCGCCCCGAGCGCGGCGGCCAGCGCCACCGCAGTGGTGTCGGAGCCGCCCCGGCCCAAAGTGGTGACGTCTTTGGTGGTTTGGGAGACGCCCTGGAAGCCGGCGACGATGGCGATCGCGCCGTCGTCGAGGGCGCTTCTGATCCGCCCCGGCGTGACGTCGATTATCCTGGCCCGGCCGTGTTCGGCGTCGGTGATCACGCCGGCCTGCGAGCCGGTGAACGAACGCGCCTCGTGCCCGGTGTCGGATATGGCCATGGCCAACAACGCCATCGCGATGCGCTCGCCGGCGGTCAGCAGCATGTCCAATTCGCGCGCCGGCGGGTCTGGCGAGACCTGTCCGGCCAGGTCGATCAGGTCGTCGGTGGTGTCGCCCATGGCCGAGACCACCACCACCACCTCGTGCCCGGCCGCGCGGTAGGACGCGATCCGCCGCGCCACCCGCAGCACGCTGGCGGCGTCCGCCACCGACGAGCCGCCGTACTTCTGCACCACCAGGCCCAACGCCTCAACCTTCCCGATCAGAATATGGCGGCGGCCGGTTCGAGCCGCCGCCGTTCGCGGCCCCGGGCCGCCCGCCCGATTGTCCCACAGAGCCTCCCCGGGCGCCCGGGGCGCTCCGGGCACTCCGGGCGCTCCGGGAGGCCGGCGGGGCCGGTGGGGCCGGTGGGGCCGGCTCCGGGCTCAGGTCGCCACCACCTCGACTTCGACGGGGACCAACACGGAGTCATGGAGGCGGATCTGGACCGTGTACGGCCCGGTGGTTTTGATCCGCGCGGGCAGTTCGATTTTCCGCTTGTCGACGTCGAATCCGGTCGCCGCCTTGACGGCGTCGGCGATGTCGGCGCTCGTCACAGTGCCGAACAAACGTCCGCCGGAGCCAGCTTTGGCCGGCACCGTGACGTTTGCCTGGCGCAGTTTGTCCGATGCCGCCAGGGCGTCCTCGACGGTCGCCATCTCGCGCGCTTTGGCGGCTCGGCGCATCGTCACGATCTGTTTCTCAGCGCCTTTGGTCCAGCGGGTCGCGAGTTTGCGCGGGACCAAGTAGTTGCGGGCGTAGCCGTCTTTGACCTCGACGATGTCGCCGGGCGCGCCCAAACCGGCGACCTCGTGCGTCAGAATGATCTTCGCCATGATTGGCTTCTCCTTTGGTCGACGCGGTCAGCGGCCCGAACTCGAATACGGCAGCAGCGCCATCTCGCGGGCGTTTTTGACCGCCTTGGCGATGGCGCGCTGTTCTTGAACTGACACGCCGGTGACCCGGCGGGCGCGGATTTTGCCGCGGTCGGAGACGAATTTGCGCAGTAGCGCCACGTCTTTGTAGTCGATTTCCCCTTGTGTGCTCAACCGCAGCGGGTTGACTTTCTTCTTCGGCACGCGCGGTGGCGGTTTAGCCATGATTTTTCCTCTGCTTTGTCAATCGATCGCTGATTTGATGCGGCGCCAGCCGGCCGGGCCGGCCGCGTCCGAGCCGCTCGGGTTTTGGCCCGGTCCGCGGAGCTTGGCGCCAATGTTCGGGTTTCGGCCGCCGTCCGGTTAGAACGGCGGCTCGTCGTCAGCCGGCCCGGACACGCCGGGCGCCGCCCAACGGTCCTCCGCCGGCCCGCTGTAGCCGCCGCCCTGTCCGGACGGCGGCCCGTAGCCGCCGCCACCCGCGCCGCCGCCAGCGCCGCCGCCGCCACCGGCGCCGCCGTAACCGCCGCCG